>NZ_JBSFBX010000002.1:158549-158986 GCF_053593175.1 Streptomyces sp. NPDC002386 | reverse complement strand
CCGGGGATCGGCTAGGAGCGGCACAGGCTCTCAATAATCTTGGGCTTGTTCTGCAAGAGATGCGTCGGTTTGATGAGGCGGCGGATGCTTACGAGCGAGCGCTAGCCACATATCGTGAAATCAAGCTTGGGCGTCACGGAACTGGGCAGATCCTAAGCAATCTCGGTTTGTTGCATCAACGTCTTCGCCGATTTGATGAATCTGTCGCGGCCACTTCTCAAGCGATTGTTATTTTCCGTGAGGTTGATGACAGGCATGGTCAGGGGCAGGCTTTGAATAATCTCGGCAGCACGCTGTTGCAGGTGCGCCGGTTCGATGAAGCGCTCGATGCTTTTTATCAGGCGATTGTTATTTTCCGTGAGGTTGATGACAGGCATGGTCAGGGGCAGGCTTTGAATAATCTCGGCAGCACGCTGTTGCAGGTGCGCCGGTTCGAT
>NZ_JBSFBX010000002.1:0-158450 GCF_053593175.1 Streptomyces sp. NPDC002386 | reverse complement strand
TGAAGCGCTCGATGCCCTTCATCAGGCAAGCGCCCTATACAGGGTCTCCGGTGATCTCCACGGCCAGGGGCAAGCCCTGAATAACCTCGGCAGCGCCCTTCATCAGCTTCGACGATTTGATGAGGCCATCCAAATTAATGCGCGAGTGATCGATTATTGTCGCGAAATCGGCGATCTTCACGGCGAGGGAAGAGCAATGCGGAATTGTGGCCTCGCCTTTATGGAACGAGGTATGCATAGTGACGCGATCAGTGCTCACCAGAGGGCTGTAGACCTCTATCATGAGACAGGCGATTTCCGCAGTGAAGGGCTTTCGCTAAGTGACCTCGGCGCCGCCTTGCTGCGGGTTCGCCGTCTGGAGGAGGCTGTCGAAGCGTATTCGAAGGCTGCTGCCATCTACCATGAGATCAACGATATTAAGGCAGAAGGAGAGGTGCTCGGTAATCTGGGCACCGCTTTGCTGCGGGTTCGCCGTCTGGAGGAGGCTGTGGAAGCGTATTCGAAGGCTGCTGCCATCTATCACGAAATAAACGATATCGATAGCGAGACGCGGATTTATTACCTTCGCGCCGTGGCGCATAACGAGCGTTGGAGTTAGCTGCCCAAGGCGAGCCCGCCTCGGGAAATGAATGCACTGCGACTGGCCGGCGAACCGAGGACGAACAGGTCCGGGGGACGGCTCAGAACTTGCCAGATCCGGGGCCGCGCTCAACGGACAGCCGAAACCTGCGGCGCCACCCGTGTGAGCCTCAGCCGACGACAGTCAGCCACGCGCTTCAGCCGACGACTAAGTGTGCGTGTGCCTCGCTGGACCCCCGGCCGACCTGAGCGAGGTTGTCGGCCCTCGACCAGAGCAAGGCTCTACGTTGGAAGCGCATGGGTGGCGACTAGTGCGATGCCCTCTTGGTCCCGAAGCAACTTGGGTAGCGCTGCTGCCTCGGGCTTGTACGCTCGTCACCTGGGTTGATGGACTGTGGACGTCCGTGCTCGTCCGCGGTTGTTCGTGCGCGTTGTCACGCAGTTAGACACTCACCGCTGCTGCCTTCTTGGCCGGCGCCTGGGACGAGAAGGATCTGACTCGTAGCGCTGCACACAGGCCGCCAGGAGCCGGGCGACGTCCCCCGTCCGCAAATCATCGTGAGCAGCACAGGCGGAGAGTGGCACCAGTCAGGCTGAACACGCCCCTACGCGTCCACCCTTGTCGGTTACGGCGGCCTTAGGCAGATGATGAGGGTTCGCCTTTATTCGCCTTGGCATCGGCGCGCCGTGCCTTAAACGCTGCAAATTGAGCTGAAAACACATATAGGTAGTCGAGTAGAGCCTCGGCAAGAGCCAGACGTCGGCGGCGTCCTCGCGGCTCACTGAGGCCCCGGTGAAGTGAGCACCCTGGTTGCCAAGAACTCGCAGCTCTTGAGCTTACTCGAAGAGCTGCCCGTCGATCTTCACCTCGTCCCTCAGCTGCTCAAGCATCTTGAACGGCGACTTCGGCCGGCCCCCGCATGAGACAAACCTTGGCCCAGACAAGGAGGAGGCCATGAATATGAAGATGGAGAAGGAACTAGACTGGCCGAACTAAAGCCGCTAGCCGCGCGTGAATAGCACGGTCAGCGGCTAAGGCCCCCTTTCAGAAGAGCCTTTGCGCTAGATCGGCGAGGGCAGGCCCTTCAGGGGTAGCGAGTAGCCTGCGGAGATCGTCGCAGGCACTGTCATGGGTTCCGCCCTCAATGCCAAGGCTCCTGAGAGCCTTGGCCCAGGCCACATCATCGGCTGCATTGGGAGTGAGTACCGCCAGACCCGATTGCCCACCTATTCGGGAGCACAGGGAAACTTGCAGCGCGGGCCAACGAGCAGTGATTTCGGCGAGGGTGATGAGATGCATGGCGTCTTCAGTGGAAAGCTGATCTGAAGAGCTCTCTTTATAGGCGAGAACCCTGAGATAGAACTGCCACACTGTCAGAAGTCTTTTAGCTTCTCGCATCGATATGTGACGCTGTGAAGTGAGTCGGTCCTGTAGGCGGTATCGAACCGTCGGGTGTTTCTCCAGGGCGATAACCTGGTTTTCCACCTCAGAGATCAGAGGCGATTCCTCGGGGGGGTTAAATCCCTGTGATGAGTGGCTGGCGTTGGCGGAAGGTGCGGTCGTAGCCGAGGGAAGAGTGGCGGTGCCCGACCCACCTTGTTCGTCGACTGGTCCGAGCAGGCTGCTCATGGCCGTTGCGAGGCTCTGGTGCGCGATTGGAGGTAGCGTAATTGGAAGCTGAATGAGCTTCCGAAGAAACGTCCAACCCCAAGATGGATCCTGGTGTCCGGCCTGCCCTCGCGCTGACCCGAAATCGGCGTAGGATCGATCAAGGTGACCTGCAACGACTGAAGAGTCCAAGCCAAGGACAAATCGGCAAGGCGAAATACTCGGTTCTGTGCTGCGCTCCGTGGAGTGGAGGGCCCCAGAGAGAAACAGATTTATCGCTTCGAAAACCTCTGCTGTGGCACGCGTTGAGCAGCGGTCGAGGTCGTCGATAAAGACGATTAGTTCTCGCCCGCTAGACCGGATTGCGTCCAGTAGCTCGCGAATATCGTGTTGCACTAGGTATAGGTACCCGGAGCGGGCATTGTAGTAGGGGTCGCGCAAAGCGCCGTCTCCTGACCCTGCGTTCGCGGCGAGGGCTCCGCTCAGAACCGGCCCATCTAGGACCTCCCCGGGAAGATAAGACCGCGCCCGCCCCCAAAGAAACCTACCTGCGGTATGCAAGAGGCCCAAGCCCAGGAGGACCACGGGGAGCGCGATGGCGAGGAGTTCGGCTTTTACCGAGTGGCCTGACCATGAGTACTTAGTATCTGCCTTTGCAAGTTGCGCTACAACCGGGACGACGAGAGCGAACACAGCCACCCGTAGTAGGGGCGAGAGAAGGCGCCTAGCGACAGTGCGTCGCAACTGATGCCGATCGAGACGTTCCGCGTTACGTTGCAGCCAATACGTTTCGCGTGCTCGCCCGTCGGCGCCTTGGGCGGCACGAGAGGCCTCCACGATTTCGCGAGAAAGCCCAGCCCAGATCTGATCGCTCGTCTGATGTGCCCAGGGGTTGAAGCGTACGGTCACCGCCTTGCGGGCTGCTGGACGGGTTTGCGAGTTGCCGTGATGCGTTGCCCTGGGGCCACTCGTCCCTTCCGAGCCGCGTTGAGGGTGAGCTCGAAGCAACCAAACGGCTGTGCGGACCGGCAGGAATCGGCGACGCAGCCATGGCATTCTGTTCCCCGCCCAGGTCTTGCGCATCCACCTATGGCGTGTCCCTGTAACAACTGATGCGTCTTGTTGACGGGCAAGGACTTCTTCCTCGATGAGTTGCATCATCGTGGATTTTCCTGAACCCCACGGCCCTTCTATGGCTACCACCGATGGGCCGCTGTTGTCGTCGAGACCTCGGATGGACTCGTGACCTGTATCGACAGGGGTGAGCAAGTCGGCGACCGCGTGCACCAAAGCCATACGGTTCAGCAAGTCGCGACTGGCCGGCCGGTCGGAGAACCCCCTGAAATGAACGGCCCCCTTGTTCGAGGCGAGGCCGCTGCCCGAGGGAACGATAGCCTCAGCTGTATTTAGCGCGCGCTCTGTAAGTTCGTGGTCGAGGCGTGCCACCGGATCCGTCGATGGGTCGAGCGCGGCGTAGAGCTGCAACTCGGGATACCTGGCGAGTTGTTCTTCAAGCCAGCTCGCGCCAAGAAGTTGGCCAAGGAACGGGTATCTGTCCCTAAGTTCATCAAACCACTGGTGATCTGCAGGTGTGAGATCCGCGGCGCAGACCAGGTGCCACTGATCTGGGTGGTGCCCCCTAACTCTGTAGAGGCTTTCGTCGACGCCGCGGATGGTTTCGCGTATCTGAGCACGGCGGGAGGCTGTCAGGGGCCCGGCGTAGGCTTTTATCTCAAAGGCGATGCGCTCGCCGGCCTCCGTCTCCACAAAAACGTCGCCTTCCGGGTGGCGGCCTATGTAGGGGTTCTCTGGCACCTGCGCACGGGGGTGGAGTCGGAGAAGGAGCAAGGTGACCAGAGCTTGAAACTGCCGGTAGGTGGCTGCGCCTGCAAGTCGATCCCAAGAGATGTTCACCGGGCAAAGATACGGTCACGACGGAAGATCTGTACTGCGTTGCAGAGAACCTCTCCCGGTGTTACGGGGGGTCAAGGATCGCGGCGTCGGCGAGCGGCGCAAACGTGCTATGGCTGCGGCGACTCGGCAGAGCGTGTCGCCGGCCTACAGGCGGTGACAGCTTGCTGCGGAAGTCGGGCACGGCGCGTCTCGAACGTGATAAGGCATTGCCACAGTGTCTCCGCCAGTAGGGGATGCAGGTCTTCGCGATCTGGTGACCAGGCCCCTCGGACCCGTCGGTCGTGAGCCGGCGGCGGCCAGCGTCTATCGCAGGTCTATCGCGATCAGTGCGAACCAACGACAGAGAGCGGGAGGCAGTGAGACTCACTCCCGCTCTCTTATGTCGGCATCGACCCTGGCCACATCCCGACTTCGGGGCGTGGTTGGGCGAGTGCCCCCGGCAGGATTCGAACCTGCGACACTCGCTTTAGGAGTTCGATCTAACCCCGGCCTGGTCAGGCCTCGCCTCGTGCCTCGGTGCCGTCCGCAGCCGTTGTGTGTCGCTCTTGTCTGGGGTCGTTGATGTCAGCGTTGGATGTCAGTGGAACAGTTCCGGCACCGTACAGGTCTCCAAAGGCTCATCCGGCCGATCAGCCCAGCGCCACCAGACATGCTGGCCAGTACACCTCCATAGCGTCCGACACGTCCGCCGGCCATCGTCCTCCCGCTTGGAGAGGACGACGCCGCCGGACTTCATGGGCTGGCTGCACTCGGGACATGCCGGGGTGTCGTCGGTCATGCGGCGCACCCTAACGGAGCGACTGCTTCGTCCCGAAGCAACTTGGGTGAGCGCTTGACCTCGGGCCGGTGTGCTTCTCACCTGCCGTGACGATCCAAGGACGTCCGCGGTTGTCCACCGCTGCGCGTCGCCGTTGTCACGCAGTTAGACACGCAGACGAGTCCTGTTAGCGGGCACTGGGCTCAGATTGGCCTCTTGCTGACTTCACGCTTTCTGGCGCTTGAGAACAGTGGTGGCTAGGTCGTCGACAGACCGACGGAGCTCTCGATCCGACAGTGAATCCTTGGGGCCGAACCGCTCAACGTAGAGCGTTGCTCCATCACCTACATCAACGGTGAGCTGAGCTTTCCAGGCGTCGCCGTACAGGACTTGGCGGGCGGCTGCTCGCCCCTGGATCAACAAAGGCTCTGCCTTCTCTGGGATTACGTCTGTACCATCCACCGTCTGCTGCAAGGACTCTGTGGTGGGGTAGAAGGCGACCACGAACCCAGCTGGTTCAGCCGCGTCGTCCTGTGTCATTAGCAGATAGCAGGAGGCGCCACCCTTCTCCTCAGCCATGGGAGATGCCTCTCTGATGCTGAACTGCTGTCGCATCGCACCGCTCACGAGCTTGCAGACGGTCTTCTTGCTGACCCCGGCAATGATCGGAGCGTCTCCAGGCACCGAGGCGCTTGTGGACCCAGATGAGTGCGCAATGGCGTAGCCGAGGCCGGCGCCGACAGCAAGAGAGAGCACTGCGGTGAGGACCAGCAAGCTCTTTGCAGGGTTACGACGGCGCTTCGTGAGAGCCGCAGCCGCTTCCTTGGGGGAGTCCACGGCTGAGCCACTTTCGTGAGTTGAGGTGTCCTCGCTGGCCATGGCGAGATCATCACACCGGCGCCGTAGCCGCTGTCGCTATGATGCTTGATCGTTACGGGGCGAACGGCGAGCCATCAGCTTGGGAAGCTTAGGTGATCTAGGGGGAGTTGTGGGTCTGACCTGCGCAGGAGCAGCCTGGGGGCATTCGACGATGACGGCCCGTTGCCCCGCCGTTCCCCGTGATTGCCCGCCCAACCTGGCACGGGTCTGGCACGGCGCTGGGTGGTAGGCAGCCGACCCCTGGCGCACGCACCTCGGGTCTCAGCCTTTACCATGCTTAATGGGTCTTAGAAAGCGACTGGTCCATGCAGTTCTCGCTTGGCTGCACGGACGAAGCGTTCTTCCGCCTCATTGAAGCGGAGGGTCGCATCGCTGTAGGAGCTGTCGGACATCGGAGGAAAGCGCAGCCATCCCTCCATGAGGGCTCCGAACTCTTCGTCATCAAAGGCGTTGGGTGGCAGTGCATTTCGGGCCACACGGCAGGCATGTCCCGGCGCTTGTGCACCGTCGGCGTCCCGTCCATTTGATGCGTCAGGGTGCGAGGAGTTAGTAGAACTGAGACGGTTCAGGTCAGCCAGCGCTTGCATGAGCTCTACAGCAGTAGCGCTTACGCCCGGCGCCTGATCGTTCGATAGTCGACCGAGTTTGCCCCAGGCTCTCTCGTAGATGGCTTGCTTGCCGAGGTAATACCGGATCCTGTCAGCGGCTTCAGTCATGCCTGCGGCGGGGTCAGCCACCTCCTCGGGGCCCTCGAGTTCGATGATCGTCTGTGCTGCTTTCAGCGCTGCCAGAGCATCGTCAGCAGCAGCCTTCCCGGCCCTGACGTCCTCTGCTGGTAGATCTTCCGCGTTATCGAGGACGAAGCGCTCACTCACCTCTTTGACTCGGTTCGCGGCAAGGAGGAAAGATGCGTAAGCCTCCCGTTGAATGCCACGGCGCCACTGTCGAAGAGCTGCGTTCGCCTCAGCGCGAACAGCGTCCAACGCTGCACGGTACGCGGACTCGGCTTGAGCCAATCCCACCGCGCTGGTCGCCTCCGCCGCACTCAACGCGGCCTTCATCTGCCATCGACCGACGATCACGCTGGCGGGAATCCCGATAAATGCCACTCCGGCCGCAGACAGCGCGGCTATCCCCTCAAGGTCCATGCTGCTCATGGTGCCGCAACCGTAGGGCGCGGTTACACGACCTCCCTAGACCGAACACCTAGGTTGCCCGAGGTCGATTACGGAGGTCTGTCGACATCCACCAACGGCCGCTGTGCCTCGGTCGATCGTCCAGTGAGGTCCGGCCCCGACTGCTGCTGTTCGTGCTTGTTGGTGTCAGCCGCTGGTGTCAGCCGACCGGCTCCCTCTTGACAGGCCCCAGGAAGTGGCGCGCCAGCCTCTCCCGCGGACGTCTTTTCCGGCGCGTCCCTACGACGTGCAGTGACGTTGTCGGCCCAGACACGGCCCAGCCGCAGAACCGTACGCACTGACCGAGCCGGCTGTTGTCTACCGTTCCGATCCACTCACGCGGAGCAGATCCTCCGTAGCGCTACGGGCTGCCACCACGAAGGTGTCGATGGCCTCATTCAGACGGGAGTGAACCTGAAACCACGAATCGACCGGCGTCTCCTCGCCGGGTCCACCACGGCTTCCGTCCTCCCGCCACCGACGTAGGCTTCGGAGCGTGGGAGGTAGCTGGGACAGGCACGCCATGACCTCATCCGCCAGTCGCGATACCGCTTCAGGGCCCTCCAACTGCACCCTGTGTGCCGAGCCGCCGGCCGCTCTAACTGCTGCGTCGACTTCTGTAGCTGAGGCGTCGATGTCGCCGACCGGCTCATAACGGGAACGCATAATCATGTCGCCAAGCCTGTCGCCATCATGATTGACGGCGTGGGCGTCGGCGAGGAACTGCTGATACACCTGCCGCCGGTGATCGATCTGGAGCTCTCGTACCTGTCGGCGCTCTTCGGCTTGCAGCAGTCGCGCCTGTTGCTGTTCAGCAGACAAGAGCTGCATCCGTTGCTGTTCCGCGAGGGCTGCGTCTTTGCGTCGTTCCGACCGGAAGGTAACGGCTGCGGTTAGTCCACCGCCGGCAAGAGTCCCCAGGACACTCACAGCTGCCACAAGTAAAGAGTCCGCCATGGGCCTCATGTTGCCAGCGAAGACTTCTCCGCATCAGAGGATTGATCACTAGTTTGGAAGATCGAGTATGTGGGTGATGCCTGACCTGGCAAGGCGCTCACCTGCACGCTTTTCGGGTGTTCGCCGTCGCTCCCCGTGGCTCCCCCTGCGTGCCTCAGCATCGGGCACGCAGGGGGCACGGTGGTTGGTCGGTCAGCTCCAGTACAGCAGCAAGAGGGATGCGAGGCCTGTCAGGGCCGTGATCAGGCTGGCGAGTGCCGAGATCAGTTCTGCTGCGCTAGGAGCCTTGACTGTTCTGCTCATTGGAGGGGGTGTACTATTCCGGGACGGGAGACAGTTGTCTCCCGTCTTCGATGGCTTCGGAGGGTCGTCGTGCGGAAGCATGACTTCCTTTCGGGTATCGAGTGACCCGTACGGCGGATGTTGTGGAAGACGGACGCCGAACGGGTCATTGCTGTGCGTAGCGGGTAACTCTAGCAGTCGCGACACCACAACTCGGCTTGGATGGTTGCTACTTGCGAGGATGTGGTTTCGGGCTGCTTCAAGACGGTAGCAGCGGGCGCTTCTGCGCTCATCCGGCCCGGCTTCAGGCCCGCTCACTTCCGGCAGCTAGGCGCTTGGCGCAAGGCCGCACTTAGCCGCACTTAGCCGCACTCAGGCTCACTAAACCTCACTGAAACTCGGCGAATCTCGGTCAGTCTCGCGCCGCGGGCGTGACGCCGAAGATGGCTGAAAAGATGCGTAAGGTCGCCGCGCGTATCGACGCTCACGGGGCATCAGCCCAGTGGGGCGGCACCAGCGCGGCTATGCACCGCAACCCACCACTCACCTCTGCTCCCATCCCGTACGCCGTCGACCCACACACCGTGGAGCGGGCGTGGTTCCTGGCGTCCAGGTGGAGCGCGCCACTGTACGAACGACCTGGACGCCAGGGGCCGCGTCTGCTCGGCTCTGCCTGGGTCGACGGTGTGCGGGATGGGAGCCCCAGCATCCGCCACGATGAACCCGCGGGCGGCAACGGCGCCCCCTCCATCCCGGTGCCGGCCGATCCCCCGCCGGAGGCACTGTTCTGACCGTGGCCGCGCTATGCGGTGCTCAACTCATGGCCTCCGGCCCAATCCACATGTGGGCGCGCGTCTGCGCAGCCCGGGCGGAGCGGGCCGAAGGCAGGAGCGCCGCGCGGAGCGGAGCCGGGAGCGCGCCCGGCGGAGCGGAGCGCAGCCGGGGCTTGAACCTGTAGGGAGACTTTGAATCACGTCCGTGCTGTTGATCGGTGATGCTGCTCTTGTGTCTGATGGCTGCTGATTCGTGGTGTAGAACCCTGGGCATGGGGAGTGAACGGCGAGAGCGGATAAGGGCGCTTGGGATGCGTCTTCGTGCGCTGCGTGCAGAGGCCGGCCTGACAGGTGCTGTGCTGGCACAGCGGGCCCATGTAGGGCAGCCGACTGTGTCCAAGGTCGAAACCGGGCGCATGGTTCCCAGCCTCGACGTGCTGGATCGGCTCTCGCGTGCCCTCGGCCTCGATGAGTCGACCGCCCGTGAGGTGCGTGACCTCCTGGCCGCGGTGGAGGCAGCTGCGGATTCCGATCAACTGGAAGGCGGCGCGATCCCGGCTGGTGCCGCGGTTGATGATGAGATTCGTTCCGCTCGCCTCGTGCGCTCGTTCCAGTGCGTCGTTCTGCCGGCCATGCTCCAGAGCGCGGAGTACGCCCGGCACGTCTTCGAGAGTGCGCCGAACGCGACGCCTGAGTCGGTCGGCCGGGCTGTTGCCGCCCGTGTGGACCGTCAGAGCGTGCTGTACGAACCGGGGCGGGAGTCGGTGTTCGTGCTGACCGAAGCTGTGCTGCGGACGTGGCCGGGGACCCCGGCGCTGATGCTCGCTCAGCTGGACCGCTTGCTGGCCGTCGAGAGTCTGAGCACCGTGCGGCTCGGGGTCATCCCTTGGCGTCGGCCCGTGCCGGTCCTACCTCGCCATGGGTTCATGTTGTGTGACCGGCGAGCGGTCGTGGTCGAGACGTTCGGCGCTGAGCGGGTGTCGGCCGACTCCGCCGAGGTGGCCTCGTACGAGGAGACGTTCGGCCGCTTCGAGGGGGCTGCGGTCTTTGGAGGCGAGGTGCGGGAGCTGCTGTTGCAGGTGATGAAGGAGTTCCGCGACTTGGGAGACACTCTCACCCCTTAGAGGAATAATTCCTCTAGATGCCTGGCCCGTGAGCCGTTCGTGGGAATACTCTGCCGCTGCGCTGTCTAGTCCCCTAGACGATGGTGGAGGAGTCTCCTATGCGGTCCAAGTGGTGCCGTGCCTTTCCTGGTGTGGCCGAAGAGGTGGCGCATGCCCGTCACTTCGTCGCTGCCCTGCTCGACGGGCACGGCCCCGTCGAGGATGCCGTCCTGGTCGTGAGCGAGCTGGCGACCAATGCAGTGCGGCACTCACTGAGTGGTTCGGCCGGCGGCTGGTTCCTCGTGGTCGTCTGCTTCGGTGGCGGCGATCTCGTGCGTATCGAGGTGGTGGACCAGGGCGGCGAACGCGTGCCGCATCTGTGTGATGTGACCAGTCAAGAAGAGGGCGGGCGCGGGCTGCTGCTGATCGCATCCTGCGCCAAGGACTGGGGCGTGAAGAACTGGCCCGAGGGGCGTTCCGTGTGGGCCGAGCTGGCGCGGGAGGGGGCGTGATAGCGCTCTGTTCGGCAGTGGTCGGCGGTCACTCGGTGGGCGGTGGCAGGTGAGCCCTCGGGGTGTGCCTCGTCGGCGGTCCCGATTCTTCGTGATCAGCGTTCGTACAGGACGGCGCCTCCCGCCCATTCCGTCTAGGGCCCTAGACTCCTGGTTACTTCTAGGAGGTGCGGTCATGTCGGACGAGCTGCAACGGATCACCGCGATCGATGATCCGTACCTGCTGCTGCGTGAGGTCACCAAGAGGCTGGCCGACGCTCAGCAGGAGGTGACCGAGCTTGCCCGGCTTCGCCGCCGTGTGGTCCAGGACCTCCACGCGCAAGGGCTGTCCTATGCGCAGATCGCGGAGAAGGCAGGCCTGAGCCGTGGGCGGATCCACCAGATCCGGCACACCGGCCCGGCACCGGAGGGGGCCTTCCTGGGGGTGGGCGCCGTCACTGTCGTGACTCCGCTCCGGTGGGACGGCGAGAAGAAACGTCCGGTCGTCGCCATGGCCGACATGAACTCCGGCAAGCGACTGGAGGAGCTGGCCAAGTCCTATGGGCTTGCCGTCAGCTCCAGTCACGTGCTGGTGAACGGTGAGATCGACCTGAATCGTGACGGCCTGATCGTCGTCTGCGGGCCGGCCATGTCCCAGGCTATGAGCGCCCTGTACGCCCAGGACCCGGTACTCGGCTGGGAGCGTACGGAGGGTGAACCGTGGGCGCTGGTCGACCGGCGCACCGGCGCCAAGTACCACGCAGGAGCGGACATCGAGCCGCACCGCCCGCACGACGTCGGATATCTCGGCAGGCTGCCCCGACCGGACGGCAACGGTTCGGTGCTCGCCATTGCCGGCATCCATACGGCAGGCTCCCTCGGTGTGGTCCACCTGCTCACCTCGGACCTCAACACGCTCTGGGGGCAGGTGGGCGAGCGTCACTTCTCCACGCTGGTGAGCGTCGAGTACGACCCCGAAACCGACGAGCCCCAATCCGTGGAATTGCTCTGCCCCCTCTACCTGCACGACGAGGAGGCGACGGCGTGAACGTCGTCCTCGGCTCGCAGCCGGCCGACTTGGGACGGGAAAACGAGGACTTCGCCGCCGCCTCTTTCGGCGCGGCCGTTCTCCTCGACGGCGCTGGCGTGGCCGGGGCGGAGACCGGATGCGTGCACGGCATTGCCTGGTTCTCCTGGACGCTGGGCGGGCTGCTGCTGGCTGACATCGCGGCGCACCCCGCCCGGCCGCTTGCCGACTGTCTCGCCGACTCGATCCGAACGGTCCGTTCCCTGCACGAGGACACATGTGACCTGGCTTATCGGGCCAGTCCGACCAGTACGGTCGTCGCTGTCCGGGCCGAGGCGGGAGCTCTGGAGTACCTCGTCCTTGGTGACTCGACCCTCCTCCTCGCCGAGGCGGACGGGAGTACGGCCGCGATCACCGACCAGCGCTTGGACGACGTGGGCAAGCGGCTGCGTGGACCGGTCGACGCACTGCCTACCGGCTCACCCGAACACTCCGCTGCCCTCGCGCAATACCGGGACGCACTTACCAGCCTGCGTAACCAGCCAGGCGGTTTCTGGATCGCGGGCCCCGACCCGCGAGCGGCCGAGCATGCCCTGACGGGGACGGTGTCGCTCGATTCACTGGCCTCCGTGACGCTGCTGAGCGATGGCGCGACACGACTCGTCGACAGCTTCGAACTTGCCGACTGGAAAGAGGTGTTGGGCATCCTCAACTCGTCGGGGCCGGATGGGTTGATCCGCCGCGTTCGTGCAGCCGAGGCCGACGATCCCAACGGTCGGCGCTGGCCGCGGGGGAAGACCTGCGACGACGCGACCGCGCTGCACTGGGTCATGTCCTAGCGCGGCCAGCAGCTTCGAGACACGCTCGTATACCCCCCTAGACAGTTGACGGTGTGTCGGTTACGGTTGTCGTCAACCCCCCTAGACAGTCCCGGGCGGCGACGCCCCTTGTTGTCTAGGGGGGTATCCAATCCGGCTCGGCGTCCGTAAGGGCGCCCGACCCAAGTGAGGTTCCCTTCATGCGCGTCATCCCCGTCGACACTTCGGCCGCCACTCTGCTCGTCACAAAGCTGCCCGAGGTCAAGGTCAAGGACCGGCAGACCGGTGAGGTGGCCGTGGACCCGGTGACCAACGACCGGCTCATGGTCCTGGAGCTGGTGTTCATCGCTGAGGGCGGTTCGGACATGATCAAGGTCACCGTTCCCGAAAAGGGCATCGGTGAGGGCCTGGTAATGGGTTCGCCGGTCTTCCTGTCCCGTCTGGTGGCACGGCCGTGGGAGAGCGAGTTCGGCGGACGCGCCCGGCACGGCATCGCCTACCGGGCGGACGCGGTCATGGTCGGCACCCCGGCGGCGCGGGGCTGAGTGCCATGACTGATGCCCTGTGGGTTCTGCTGCTGTTACTGCTGGTGGTGGCCGCGCTGGTCGCGGTGCGCCGTCGGCTGCCGGTCCTGTTCTGGTGGCTGGTCGGGTATCCGGTCGTCACGCTGCGGGTGCTCACCTCGTACCGGGCCACCATGGACGCCTGCGGCCTGACGGTGCCGGCCTCAACAGTTCGCCGGGCCACCGCCCGGATGATGGGGCGGCAGGCTGCCCCTGTACCGCCGCGCCGGTCGCTGCCCCGGCCAACCGGGTCCGGGCTCGTGATGCGGCTGCGCATGGCGGCCGGGCAGGCACCCGAGGACTTCACCGCCTCGGCTGACCGACTGCGGCACGCCTGGGGCGCGCACGCCGTGCACGTCCGCCCCACCAAGCCGGGACGGCTGGAGCTGCGGCTCGTCGGCTGGGACGTCCTCGCCGACGTCCGGCCCGCGCGTCGGTGGCTGCAGACCGGACCGCTGTCCCTACCGCTGGCACTGCGTGAGGACGGCCACTGGCACGTCCGGGACTTCCGCACCGTGCCCCACGAACTCATCCTCGGCGCCACGCAGTCGGGCAAATCCGTGTACCTGCGCAACCTGCTGTGCGGGCTGGCCCGGCAGCCCGTCGCGCTCGCCGGCATCGACTGCAAATGGGGCGTCGAACTGGCCCCGTTCGCGCCCCGTCTGTCAGCGCTCGCCGATACGCCAGACAGTGCGAACGACCTCCTGGACGTCCTGGTGGAGGAGATGGAGGCGCGGTTCCGTCTGATCGGCATTACGGGCGGGGCCGGTCCGGACGCCGTGCTCACCTCGGACGTGTGGGGCTTGCCGGAGAAGGTCCGGCCGGTGCCGGTCGTCGTTGTCGTCGACGAGGTGGCCGAACTCTTCCTCGCCGCGAGCAAGGACGACGAGAAGCGGCGGGACGCCATGGTCACCAAGCTCATCCGCCTCGCCCAGCTCGGCCGGGCAGCCGGCATCTACCTGGAGGTGTGCGGACAGCGCTTCGGCGCCGAACTCGGCAAGGGCGCCACCATGCTCCGCGCCCAGCTCACCGGCCGGGTCTGCCACCGCGTCAACGACGAGACCTCCGCCAACATGGCACTCGGCGACATCGCACCCGAAGCGGCGCTTGCCGCTACCTCCATCCCGGCCGAACGGCCCGGCGTCGCGGTGGTCGGCGACTCCTCCGGCGGCTGGTCCCGCGTCCGCTCGCCCCACCTCACCCTCAACGACGCGGCGGCCGTCTGCCGCGACACTTCGGCCCTGGTGCCGGAACTGCCCCGGCTCGACTCCTTCCGGCCCGTCGTCGCCAAAGAGCTCGCGGGTCCTTCCCCGGCCGCACCTATCGCGCCCACCGCTCGCCCGGTGACCGAGTAACGCGCTCTCCCTCTCCAACGGTCGGCGTGACCGCCTCGCGCCACGTCCCTACCCCTGCCATGCCCGAAACCGGAAGGAAGCCGAGCCGATGCGAGCCCACCTGGCCAGAGTGGACGCCGTGGTCGTCCAGGCCGTCATCGCGGGCGCCCTGTCCTTCTCCCACCTGCACGACCTCGCCGCCGCGGCCGGACAGGGCGGCTGGAAGGCGTGGGCCTACCCGGTGAGTGTCGACCTGCTGCTGGTCGCAGCCTGGCGCCGGATGCGCCAGCAGCAGCAAGCGGGGCAGACGGCAGGAAGCCCGCGGCTGTGGTTCCTGGTGGCCCTGGCCGCATCCCTCGGCGCCAACATCACCACCGCCGGCTTCCTCGACCTGGACCACGTACCGGCCTCGCTTCGCGTGGTCGTCGCGGGCTGGCCCGCCGTCGCCTTCTTCGGCGGAACGCTGCTGGCCCACGCTCCGCATGGTGCGGAAGCGCCGGCGGCCCCGGTCCCCTCCTCGATGACGCACACAGATGCGGAGCCGCCCCCTGCCCCGACGGCCGTCGAGGGGCCCGACCGGGACGCACTTCCGCTGCCTCCCTCCGGCCTCGAACCGGCTGCGGAAGTCAACACCGAGCCGGTCGCCACTCCGCCCCCGGCTCCCTCCGTCGCCGTCGCCCTGCCGCCCGCCCTGGTTGACCGCGTACGGGCCCTGGCCGAGGAACACCGCTCGGCCACGGGTCACCCGGCCGACCCCGACGCCGTACGCGCTCGGCTCGGCCTGCCTCCGTCCATGACCGCGTCCGTCGCCGCTCACCTCTGAGAGGAGCACCACCGTGAACCGGCGCTTCCGCAACGTCCGCCGCATAGGCCCCGTCAACGTCGCCTCCTACGTCGACCGAGGACGCAACCGCCACCTGGCCGCCTGCACCGCACCCCGCTGCGACTTCTCCGCCGAGTACGACTCCCGCGCCGCCGCCGAACTCGCCGCCCGTACCCACCGCTGCCCGGCCTGACAGGAGACCACCGCAATGAACGTTCCGCTCTGGCTCGCTCTGCTCATCGTTGGGGTCCTCGGCGTCAAGCTCATCCGCCCGCCCTGGTGGCTCATCGCCGTCCTGCTCCTCGGCGGCTACCTCCTCGCCGACAGCCTGCTCGCCCCCGTCATCAACAGCTTCCTCAAGTGACCCGCGAAGGAGATCCGTTCATGTTGCGTCCGAAGGTCCCGACCATGCCTCAGCCCACCGGCCTCCTCGTCCCGTCCGCCGTGGTCGAACCGTCCACCATCGCGCCGGGCGTTCTGGCTCCGTCGCCGGCCACCGCAGCACCGGCCCCGTTCCGCTCGGCCAACCGGCTCACGCCTGGCACCGCGCTCGCTCTCATCGGCGGCGGCACCGCCGTGGTCCTGGTCGTCGGCGCCGTCCTGGTCAGCGTGCTTCTCGCCGTCGCCATCACCGCCACGTCCGTGGCCGTCTGCGCCGTCGTCATCCGCTCCATCCTCACCCGCCGCTGACCTCATCGTTCCGCGCGCTCGGCCTGCCCTCACTGTCTAGCCCCCTCGACAGGTCGGGCTCACGTACCGAATGTCCGCCCCTGCAAGGAGGAACCCGCACATGCGCCCTGCGGCTCCGACCGCAGCCATCCGCCAGCTGGCAGCACTCGCCCAGCACGGCGACCTCAGCTCCTACGCACGCCAGATCCAGCGCCTCGGTGGCTGCGAGCGTCCCGTCCGGATGGAGGGCCACCGGCTCGACGTCCACGCCGCCACTGGTGAGATCGTTCGCGAGATCACCGACCGCGACCTTCCCGCCGGACAGCTCCTCATCCGCTGCAACAACCGCCGCGCAACCCGATGCGCCTCCTGCGCCGAGATCTACCGCAAAGACACCTTCCACCTGGTCACCGCCGGACTGAGCGGCGGCAAGGGCATCGGCCCGGCCGTCGCTCAACACCCTCGCGTCTTCGCCACCTTCACCGCCCCGTCCTTCGGCCCCGTCCACAACTGGCCCGGCGGCGGCCGGTGCCGCTGCGGACGCCTCCACCCCGACGACGACCCCGCCCTCGGCACTCCACTCGACCCAGACCGCTACGACTACCGCGCGGCCGTTCTTTGGAACGCGCACGCCGGGGCACTGTGGGCCCGCTTCACCACCTACCTGCGCCAGCACCTTGCATCCCGTGCAGGCATCAAGCGCACGGAGCTCCGTCACTGCCTCAAGGTCTCCTACGCCAAGGTCGCCGAGTACCAGCGGCGCGGCGCAGTCCATTTCCACGCCGTCATCCGCCTCGACGGCCCGGACGGCGCCGACGATGCCCCGCCGGCCTGGGCCACCACGGAACTGCTCACCGACGCGATCCGCTCCGCCGTCGGCCTCGCCGAGGCACCCGGCCCCGTCCTCGACGGCCAGACCTACGCCTTCCGCTTCGGCGAACAGCTCGACATCCGCCCCATCCGCTCGGCCGACTTCGCGGGCACCTCGGAACTGTCCAGCCGCGCCGTGGCCGCCTACATCGCCAAGTACGCCACCAAGGGCGCCGAGACCGCCGGCACCCTGGACCGCCCTATCCGCAACCCGAGCACTGATCTGATCGGCTCGGGCGTCACCGACCACGCCCGGCGGATGATCCTCACCTGCTGGCACCTCGGCGCTCTGCCCGAACTCGAGCCTCTGCGTCTGCGCAAGTGGGCGCACATGCTCGGCTTCCGCGGCCACTTCTCCACCAAGTCGCGCGCGTACTCCGTCACCCTCGGCGCTCTCCGCCAAGAGCGCGCCGACCACAACGAAGCGCTCTCCCGCGAACGTGCGGTCATGGCAGGTCACCCGTTGCCCGACCCGGACACCGTCCTAGTCCTCTCCTACTGGCGCTTCGCCGGGACCGGTCTGACCGCCGCAGAGACATGGCTCGCCGCCACTCGCAAGGCCAACCCCGAAACCAAAGGAGGACCGACCACATGCCCTCGGTGACGATCCAACGGAAGTGGTACACGACGGCCGAGGTCGCCGAGATGCTGGGCTTCAGCCTGTCCAAGACCAAGATGCTTGTGCTCACGGGTGAGATCCGCTCGGTAAAGATCGGCCGCAACCGCCGTATCCTCCCGGACTGGGTCGACGAATACGTCAGCCGTTGCGCCTCCGAAGCCGTCGCGGGTTGGTCGGCGTGAGCGGAAAGCGGGGCAACGGCGAGGGGTCCATCTACCCATACCGAAACGGCTTCGCGGCTTACGTCTGGGTGACCACCCCGGACGGAAACCGCAAGCGCAAGTACGTCTATGGCCCTACCCGTAAGGACGTGCACGAGAAGTGGCTCAAGCTTCACGCCGAGGCCAAGAAGGGGCCGGTGGAGACCAATACACCGACGCTCACGAACTACCTGGCGTACTGGCTAAAGGAGGTCGTGGAACCCAACCTCCGGCCGCTTACCGCCGCCACGTACGAGACGACCGTGCGCCTGTACATCGCCCCGCTCCTCGGTGCCAAGCGGCTTGACCGGCTGACCGTTCAGGACATGCGGGGCTGGCTCAACAAGCTTGCCGATACCTGCCAGTGCTGCGCGCAGGGCAAGGACGCCAGGCGGCCCGAGGAGCGGCAACGCTGTTGCGCCAAGGGGGAGTGCTGCCGGCAGACGCTGTCGAAGCGCTCGGTCAACGACGCCCGGACGATCCTGCGCAGCGCGCTGACCAACGCGATGGTGGAGGAGCGCATCTCGAAGAACGTCGCCCAGCTGGTGAAGGTGCAGCGGGCTCGGCGCAAGCGGCCGGACCCTTGGTCGGTCGAGGAGGCGTGCTCCTTCCTGGAGAACGCGCAGACGTGGCGCGACTACCTCTACGCCGCGTACGTGCTGATCCTCGTCTTGGGGCTGCGCAAGGGTGAGGTCCTGGGCCTCACCTGGTCCGACGTAAACCTGGACACGGGGGAGCTGCACATCCGCCACCAGCTGCAGCGCGTTCGCCGGCGCCTGCTCCACACCGACACGGCCAAGACAGAGGCGTCCGAGGCGGTGCTTCCGCTGCCGGACATCTGCTTGGCGGCGCTTCGGCTCCGTAAGAAGGAGCAGGAGGTGGCGAGGGAGCGGGCCGCCGATCTCTGGACGGAATCCGACCTCGTCTTCACCACCCGCAACGGCACCCCGGTGGAGCCGCGGAACTTCACCCGCGAGTTCGACCGCCGCTGCGAGCGTGCCGGCGTCCGGCGGATCCGCGTGCACGACACCCGCCACACGTGTGCCTCGCTTCTGGCTGCCCTCGACGTCCACCCTCGGATTGCGATGCAGATCCTCCGCCACTCTGAGATCGCGGTGACCATGGAGGTCTACACGCACGTTCCCTCGGCGGACACCAGGCGAGCCCTCCGGAAGCTCGGGAAGGCTCTGGGCGGCAGCAAGCGGAAGGACGGCAAGAAGAAGGGCAAACGCGATCAGGAGGAGCAGCCGGACGGGGATGGCCGTCAAGAGCCATAACGGTTGCTGTACTCCGCTGCTGTACAAACACTCAGAGGCCCATTCACGATCACGTGAATGGGCCTCTGACCAGCGTCGGGGTGGCGGGATTTGAACCCACGACCTCTTCGTCCCGAACGAAGCGCGCTGCCAAGCTGCGCTACACCCCGATGTCGCTGCTTCTCGCGGCGACGTCGTTTACTTTAGCCCACTGGTGGCTGGAGACGAAATCCGGTTTAGCCGCGGTGGCGGACCGGGGTCGGGCGGGCGTGGTCCAGGGCTACCAGGAGGACTGCCAGGGCGTACATGGCGAGGCCGATGAGGAGGGCGTTCGCCAGGGTGTCGCGGTAGCCGTGGGTCTGCGCGTCCAGGAAGGGATAGAGGTAGCGGGCCGGGGTGGAGGGGGACCGGAGGGCGCCCTGGGTGAGGTAGAAGGCCAGGTAGGCCAGGGGGTAGAGGAGCCAGGTCGCGGTGTGGCGCAGGCGCAGGCGGGCCGCGGGGGTGAGCAGCAGCCAGTCCAGCAGAGCCGCCAGCGGGGCCACCGTGTGGAGGAGTTGGAGCGCTGCCCACTGGGCGTGCCAGCGGGCGGGGGGCGGGGCCGCGTCCGTCATGGTGAACGGGGGCGTGGCGTGGGCCAGCAGCATCTGGTACGTCAGTGCGGTGATCACGGCGTAGAGGAGGGCGGCGCCGGTCACGGACGCGGGCAGGGGGCGGCGGGTGCGCCAGGCCCTGGAGGCCGACGAGAGCATGACGACGGCCAGCAGGATGTTGGCCTGGACGCTGAAGTAGCTCAGGGTCCGGGCCGGGGTGCCGAGGAGCAGTTCCAGGGCTACGCCGGCGGCCGCCGCGAGGGCGACCAGGAGTCGGAACACCGCTGCCAGGGGGCGGTGCGTCGGGCCCACCACCGCTGTGGCCGGGACCGGGGCGGGCAGCAGGAGGGGCGGGCCGGGCACCGCGGGCAGGTCCGGGATGTCCCTGGGTATCGGGGCGGTCATGCCCTCACGCTAGGCAGGGGGGATGTATGGGGCCATATGGGGCAGTCCGAATGGGTTCGCGCCCGCTGTGGTCCGCCGTTCCGCCGTTGCCGGCCGGGGGCGCCTGTGTGGGGCGCCCCCGGCCCACGTATTACTCCCGCCCCACCAGCGTCAGCAGCGTCGCCTCCGGGGGACAGGCGAAACGGATGGGGGTGTAGCGGTTGGTGCCGCAGCCCGCCGAGACGTGCAGGAAGGACGTGCGGCCCTCCGCCGTGTGCCGGGACAGACCCTTCACGCGGTCCGTGTCCAGGTCGCAGTTGGTGACCAGGGCGCCGTAGAAGGGGATGCAGAGCTGGCCGCCGTGGGTGTGGCCGGCCAGGACCAGGGGATAGTCGTCCGCCGTGAAGGAGTCGAGGACGCGCAGGTAGGGGGCGTGGACGACGCCCATCGAGAAGTCGTACGAGCCGGAGGGGCCGCCCGCCACCTGTGCGTAGCGGTCGCGCTTGATGTGCGGGTCGTCCAGGCCGGTCAGCTCGATCGACACGCCCTCGACCTTCAGGACGCCCCGGGTGTTGGTCAGGTTCAGCCAGCCCGCCGCGTCGAAGCCGTCCCTGATGTCCTCCCAGGGATTGTGGATCACGCCGACGGCCGGCGGGTTGCCGTTCAGGCCGTGCCGGCCGCTCGCCTTCTCCAGCAGGTAGCGGGCGGGGTTGCGGAGCCTCGGGCCGTAGTAGTCGTTGGAGCCGAAGACGTACGCGCCCGGGAACTCCATCAGCGGCCCGAGCGCGTCGAGCACCTCGGGGACGCCCTCGGGGTCGGAGAGGTTGTCGCCCGTGTTGATCACGAAGTCCGGGCGCAGCCCAGCCAGCGACTGCAGCCAGCGCTGCTTCTTGCGCTGGCCGCGCACCATGTGGATGTCGGACACCTGGAGCACGCGCAGCGGGCCCATGCCCGGCGGGAGGACCGGGACCGTCACTCGTCGGAGCCGGAACGAGCGGACCTCGAAGCCCGCCGCGTAGGCCACACCGGCGGCCCCTGCCGCCATGATTCCCAGGGGTACTCCGTATCGCGCGCGCATACGACCATCGTGTCAGACACCGCGGGGGGCCCAGGACCGGCCGCCCGCAAAATCGGTGGGCGACCGTGCCCCGGGACCTGAGAGAATCGGCCCCATGACCACCACGCTCAAGTCGAAGCTGCAGGACGACCTCAACGCCGCGATCAAGGGGCGCGACGAGCTCCGCTCCTCGACGCTCCGGCTGACGCTCACCGCGATCACCAAGGAAGAGGTCTCGGGCACGGAGAAGCGCGAGCTCTCCGACGACGAGGTGCAGAAGGTGATCACCCGCGAGGCCAAGAAGCGCCGTGAGGCGGCCGAGGCCTTCGCGCAGGGCGGCCGCGCCGAGCAGGCCGAGCGGGAGAAGGCGGAGGGCGAGGTCCTCGCCGCGTACCTGCCGAAGCAGCTCGGCGACGACGAGCTGAACGCGATCGTCGCCCAGGCCGTCGAGGAGGCGAAGGCGGGCGGCGCCGAGGGCCCGCGGGCCATGGGCGCCGTGATGAAGATCGTGAACCCGAAGGTGGCCGGCCTGGCCGAGGGCGGCCGCGTCGCCGCCGCGGTGAAGAAGCTGCTCCAGGGCTGATCCGGAGCCGATCCGAAGCCGATCCGAAGCTGATCCAAGGCTGCGACGCGGACCGGTCCCCGGCAACGTGGACCGGTCCCCGGCAACGTGGACCGGTCCCCGGCGGCGCGGACCCGCGTCCGGCACGGCACGCACGACGGCGGGGCCGCACCCTCTCACCGAGGGTGCGGCCCCGCCGTTTCACAGCCGGCGCGTCACGGAAGGGGCCTAGCCCCGGTGCCCCCCGTTGCCGTTCCCGTGCGTGCCACCGCTCGTCTGGCCCTCGATGAAGTTGCCGGGGAGGGAGAAGGTCGGGGTCGGGGCGGTGCCGCCGGTGTCAGCGCCCTGGCTTGTTCCCCCGTCCGTCAGTCCGCCGATCAGGCCCCCGAGTGCTCCCCCCGTGTTGTCCCGGTTTTTGTCGCGTCCCCCCTGATCGCCTTTTCCCTGGTCACCACCGTCCCCCTGGTCGTCGGGAATGTCGACCAGCTGGAAGTCCGGGGCGTCCTTGCCGACGAGGGCGCCGGCCATGGCGTCCCGCCAGATCGGACCGGGGACCTGACCACCGAAGACGAGATCGCGGTAGACGCCGCCGATCCTGATCCCGGTCATCTTCACGTTCTGCTTGGCGCTGCCCACCCAGACGGCGCCGGACATGTTGGGGGTGTAGCCGACGAACCAGGCGTTCTTCCGCTCGTCGGTCGTACCCGTCTTGCCCGCGCTCTCACGGTCGTTCAGGCCCGCCTCCTGACCGGTACCGGAGTCGACCACGCCGCGCAGCAGGGTGTTGACCGTGTCGGCGGTCTTCTCGCTCATCGCGCGTGAGCAGGTGGACTTGGGCACCTCGAGCGACTTCTGCTCGTTGCCGACCTTCTGCACGATCGACTCGATGGCGACCGGCGTGCAGTACATCCCGCGGGACGCGAAGGTGGCGTAGGCGCCGGCCATGGTCAGCGGGGAGAGGCCGATCGAACCGAGGGCGATCGACGGGGTCTCCGGGAGCTTCGAGCCGTCGCCCTGCACCACGTGCAGCGCGTCGGTCATCTTCACCACCGGGCACAGACCGATGTCGGAGATGAGCTGCACGAAGTAGGTGTTGATGGACTTGGCCATCGCCTCCTTCATGCGGTACGGGCCCTTCTCGGACTCGTTCTCGTTCTCGACCGTCTCGTTCTTGGTGTTGACGTACGGGTTGCTGCTGCACCGCTGGACGGGGCTCGGATAGTTCATCTTGTACGGCGCCGAGTACTCCTGCGTCGCCGGTTTGCCGCCCTCGATCGCGGCCGCCGCCACGAACGGCTTGAACGTCGAACCGGTCGGGAAGCCGTAGTTCGAGCCGCCCAGGTCCCGGTTGACCGAGAAGTTGTACTCCGTCTCGTTGTTGCCGTAGCCGAACGGCTTCGACTGCCCCATGGCCAGGACCTTGCCCGTGCCGGGCTCGACCAGCGTGGCGGCCGCGGCGACCTTGTCGGACTTGTAGACGTGCTCCTTGAGCGAGGCCTGGACGGAGTCCTGGGCCTGCGGGTCGAGCGTCGTACGGATGGTCAGACCGCCGCGGTTCCAGAGCTTGGCGCGCTCCTCGCGGGTCTTGCCGAAGGTCTCGTCGGTCAGGAAGAGGTGCTCCACGTACTTGCAGAAGAACGCGGAGCCCTTGGTGGCGGTGATGCAGCCGTTCTTCGGCTGGCTGACGTGCAGTCCGAGCGGCTGCTCCTTGGCCCGGTCGGCCTCCGCCTGGGAGACGTTGCCGACCTCCGCCATGCGCTGCAGCACGGTGTTGCGCCGTTTGGTGGCCTCGGCCTCGTCGTTCACCGGGTCGTAGCGGCTCGGGGACTGCACGATGCCGGCCAGCAGCGCCGACTCCTGGAGGTTCAGGTCCTTGGCGTGCTTGGAGAAGTAGCGCTGGGCGGCCGCCTCCACGCCGTATGCCTGCTCGCCGAAGAAGGTGATGTTCAGGTAGTTCTCGAGGATCTTCTTCTTGCCGAGCTTCTCCTCGATCTGGATCGCGTACTTCAGCTCCCGGACCTTGCGGCCGAGGGTCTGCTGGGTGGCCTCGGCGACCTTCGTCGGGTCGTCACCGGCCTCCTCGATGAAGTAGTTCTTCACGAGCTGCTGGGTGAGCGTGGAGGCGCCCTGGGAGACGCCGCCGCTCTGCGCGTTCTTGTTCACGGCGCGCAGCACGCCCTTGAGGTCGATCGCGCCGTGCTTGTAGAAGCGCGAGTCCTCGATCGCGACGATCGCCTTCTGCATGTACGGCGAGATGCTCTTGAGGTCCACCACCGTGCGGTCACGGGAGTAGACGGTCGCGATCTGGTCCCCCCGGCTGTCCAGTATGGTCGTGCGCTGGCTGAGCTGGGGGCTCTTGAGGTTGGCCGGGATCTCGTCGAAGCCCTTGACCGAGCCCTTGGCCGCTAGGCCCAGCGCGCCGGCCGCGGGCAGCGCGATGCCCGCCATCACGGCTCCCGCGAGCACACTGACACCGAGGAACTTGGCGGCCTGCTGCGTTGCCGACAGGCCACCGCTCGAGCGCTTCTTTGCCATGGGGGCAGCCTAATCCGTACTTATGAGCGTTCCGAGGGAGCGGCCCTCCGTCGGGATGTTCGGGTGCCGGATCGTGACGTGCGCGCCCCTGGTCCGGCGGATCGCGGCTCCTGTCACGGCATGGCAAAGCAAGGGCCTACGTTCTCATTCGCCGGACAGGCGCACAGGCCTTGGCCTAAGCTGCTCGTAACTGTCACAGCGGCGCGGCCACACATCAATACGTCCGGCGAACCCGAATCGTTCCGGAAGTACCCCTGAATTTCCCGCGGGGCGTGTCCGATTCCGCCTCGTGTGTCACCTGGCGCCCGCTGTGGCGCACCACAGCCGTCCCGGTATGCCGGGATGGTCGCGCATGTCGTCAGCTCACTCCCCCGGGTGATCTGCCGCTTACCCATAGTCCGTTCGGACCATTCAAGATTGGGCCCGAAGGGGGTGTTGCGCTGTCCCCGCCTTCCGTAACGTCCTCAACTGGCGGCGGTGAATATGCCGCTGCCGCCGTGGGGGAGCCTCGATTCGGGAGAGGACGGCGCCGGTATGGGCTGGGTAACCGACTGGAGTGCGCAGGCCGCCTGCCGCACTACCGATCCGGATGAACTGTTCGTGCAGGGAGCAGCGCAGAACAGGGCCAAGGCGGTGTGCACCGGATGTCCGGTACGCACGGAATGCCTGGCGGATGCGCTGGACAACCGCGTCGAGTTCGGCGTGTGGGGAGGCATGACGGAGCGGGAGCGCCGCGCACTGCTGCGCCGGCGGCCCACCGTGACGTCCTGGCGCAGGCTGCTGGAGACCGCGCGCTCGGAGTACGAGCGCGGCGCGGGCATCGTGTCCCTCGACAGCGACGAGGTGTACGAGAACTACGCGGCGGTCAGCTGACGGCAACGCCCCCGGTGTCGCCCTGGTGCCACTCAGAGCGAGCACGGTCGAGGCGAGCGTGGTCGAGGCGACGGCCGCTCGAGGAGCGGCCTCGGCCCCGTGCCGCCCGACAGGTGCGTGCCGGTGTGGCGATATCCGCTGGTCAGACAGTCGTCGGGCCGATGAACGGCATTGGCCCGTCGGAGTGGCAACGGCCTGGCGCGGCGCTGAACAGGGTGCCGCTCCGGCGGTGGCAGCCCGACGGGGCGTAGGTGGCAAGCGCCACGTGCGCCCGTCATCCGGGTGTGCGACGCGCACGCCCGCCGATGAGCGCCCGGGCGCGCGACATATCCGCGCGTCGCCCATCCATGCCTGCCGTGGGCGCCACGCGCACGCGACAGCTCCGTGCGCGCCCGCCGCGGAGTTCACGTGCACGGCCGCCGCGGCCGCGTGCACGTCCCCGCGGCCGCGCTACGACAGTTCCGTACGTCCCGCCGCCAGCCGGTCGCCGATGTCGCGCAGACCGGTGAGGTCGTGCACGTCACCGGGGAGCGCGGGCACCTCGACGACCGCCACCTCGGGATGACGGGCGAGGAAGCGGTCACGCGTGTGTTGCTCGCGCGAGAGCAGTTGCATGCGCTCGGCGTGCAGTCTCAGCAGGCCTGCGGTCAGCTGGTCCACAGTCCGCTCCGGGTCCGAGGCGGGGGAGCCGTCGTCGGTGCCGGCGGGGGAGCCGTTGTCCGGAGCCGATGGTGTGGCAGCGGGAGATTCTGAACTGCCTTGTGTGTCGGGAGAGTTACGAAGTCCAGCTTTCCCGTCCCCCTGATCCACAATGCGGGGGTCCTCAAGATTTTCCGCGGCGTCGAGTGCCCGCTCC
Source organism: Streptomyces sp. NPDC002386 (assembly GCF_053593175.1). Taxonomy (NCBI): domain Bacteria; kingdom Bacillati; phylum Actinomycetota; class Actinomycetes; order Kitasatosporales; family Streptomycetaceae; genus Streptomyces; species Streptomyces sp. NPDC002386. Next base: position 132,895 of record NZ_JBSFBX010000002.1, on the reverse strand, counting down.
GCCGACAGCCGGCCGGCGCCGCTGCCGTGGACCCGGTTGAGCACCAGCCCCACCAGCGGCATGTCCTCCGCGTCCAGCCGCTCCACGAAGTACGCCGCCTCGCGCAGCGCGTCCCGCTCCGGCGCCGCCACCACCAGGAACGCCGTGCCGGGCGCCTGGAGCAGCTTGTACGTGGCGTCCGCGCGCGTGCGGAAGCCGCCGAAGGTGGTGTCCATCGCGGCCACGAACGTCTGCACGTCCTTCAGCAGCTGACCGCCGAGCAGCTTGCCCAGGGTGCCGGTCATCATCGACATGCCGACGTTGAGGAAGGCCATCCCCGCGCGGCCGCCCAGCTTGGCCGGAGCGGTCAGCAGCCGGATCAGCCGGCCGTCCAGGAAGGAGCCGAGCCGCTTGGGCGCGTCCAGGAAGTCCAGCGCCGAGCGGGACGGCGGGGTGTCGACCACGATCAGGTCCCACTCGTCCCTCGCCCGGAGCTGCCCCAGCTTCTCCATCGCCATGTACTCCTGCGTGCCCGCGAAGCCCGCCGAGAGCGACTGGTAGAAGGGGTTCGCCAGGATCGCGGCCGCCCGCTCCCGGTCCGCGTGCGCCTCCACGACCTCGTCGAAGGTGCGCTTCATGTCGAGCATCATCGCGTGCAGCTCGCCGTCGCCCTCGGTGCCCTTGACCCGCCGGGGCACGTTGTCGAGGGAGTCGATGCCCATCGACTGGGCGAGCCGGCGGGCCGGGTCGATGGTGAGGACGACCACCTTGCGGCCCCGCTCCGCCGCCCGCAGGCCCAGCGCCGCGGCGGTCGTCGTCTTGCCGACGCCGCCCGAGCCGCAGCACACCACGATCCGGGTGTCCCGGTCGTCCAGCAGCGGATCGACGTCCAGCACGCGCGCGGGGGAGAGATGAGGTCGGGCGGCGTCCTGCGCCTCGGCCGGGTCCGGACTCATGACAACCCCTGCTTCCGCAGCTCGGTGGCGAGTTCGTACAGGCCCGCGAGGTCCATGCCCTCCGCGAGCAGCGGCAGTTCGTGCAGCGGCAGCTCCAGTTCGCCGAGGACCGCGCGCTGCTCCTCCTCCAGCGCGTGTCGCTCGGCGTACTCCGCGGCCTGCTCCAGCAGCGGGTCCACCAGCCGCTCGGCGTGCCCGCCGCGCCGCGCCCCGCCGAGCCCGGCGGCCGACAGGGACCGCGCGACGGAGGTGCGCGGCACGGTCCGCACGAGTTCCAGGTCCGCCGCGTCCAACACCCGCGGCCGGACCATGTTCACGATGACCCGGCCCACCGGCAGCCGCGCCGCGCGGAGTTCGGCGATCCCGTCGGCGGTCTCCTGGACCGGCATCTCCTCCAGCAGCGTCACCAGGTGCACCGCCGTCTCCGGCGACTTCAGCACCCGCATCACCGCCTGCGCCTGATTGTGTATCGGGCCGATCTTCGCGAGTCCGGCGACCTCGTCGTTGACGTTGAGGAACCGGGTGATGCGACCGGTGGGCGGCGCGTCCATCACGACGTAGTCGTACAGGAACCGTCCCGCCTTGTCCTTGCGGCGGACCGCCTCGCACGCCTTGCCGGTCAGCAGGACGTCCCTGAGACCCGGCGCGACCGTGGTGGCGAAGTCGATCGCGCCGAGCTTCTTCAGCGCCCGGCCCGCGCCGCCGAGTTTGTAGAACATCTGGAGATAGTCCAGAAGGGCGAGTTCGGGGTCGATGGCGAGGGCGTACACCTCCCCGCCACCGGGTGCGACCGCGATCTTCCGTTCCTCGTAGGGCAGCGCATCAGTCTCGAAGAGCTGTGCGATGCCTTGCCGACCCTCGACCTCCACGAGAAGCGTCCGCTTCCCCTCGGTCGCGAGGGCCAGCGCGAGTGCGGCGGCGACCGTCGTCTTGCCGGTCCCGCCCTTGCCGCTGACGACCTGGAGCCTGCTCACGTATTCGAGCCTAACCAGTCCGGCCGACGGCCACGCGGCAGGCTGTGGACAACCGTGCTCCCGGCAGGCCTCCACGACCCCTGCCCGCCGTCCTCGTGCCCCGCGTCCGCCGCCACCCTGCCCGGTCCCCGCCGCGGGCGGCGAAGCCCGTGGTCGGCCGCCTGCCCGGGTGACCACAGCGGCTACAGTCGGCCCATGACCAAGAAGTGGGAATACGCGACCGTGCCGCTGCTCGTCCATGCCACGAAGCAGATCCTGGACACCTGGGGCGAGGACGGCTGGGAGCTCGTCCAGGTCGTGCCCGGGCCCAACAACCCCGAGCAGCTCGTGGCCTACCTGAAGCGGGAGAAGCAGGCGTGAGCGCGGTCGAGGAGAAGCTGGCCGAACTGGGCCTGACCCTGCCGGAGGTCGTGCCGCCGCTGGCCTCGTACCAGCCGGCCGTGCAGTCCGGCGTGTACGTCTACACCGCCGGCCAGCTCCCGATGGTTGAGGGGAAGCTGCCGGTCACCGGCAAGGTGGGCGCCGAGGTCACGGCCGAGGAGGCCAAGGAACTGGCCCGCACCTGCGCGCTGAACGCGCTGGCCGCCGTGAAGTCCGTCACCGGCGACCTGGACCGCATCGCGCGCGTGGTGAAGGTCGTCGGCTTCGTCGCCTCGGCCGCGGACTTCACCGGGCAGCCCGGTGTCGTCAACGGCGCCAGCGAACTGCTCGGCGAGGTGCTCGGCGACAAGGGCGTGCACGCCCGCAGCGCGGTGGGCGTCGCGGTGCTGCCGCTGGACGCCCCGGTGGAGGTCGAGATCCAGGTCGAGCTCGCTCAGTAGCCGCTCCGACCTCGGGCGCCTCTCGAACATTCGCCCTACACGGGATAGCCTCCGGCCATGGCGAACGGTCAGTGGTACCCCCCGGAGTGGCCCGACCGCATCCGCGCGCTCGCGGACGGCACCCTCGCACCGGTGTCCCCGAAGCGCGCGGCCACCGTGCTGCTCCTGAAGGACACTCCGGCCGGTCCGGCCGTCCACATGCTGCGCAGACGCGCCTCCATGGCCTTCGCCGGAGGCGCGTACGCGTATCCCGGCGGCGGTGTCGACCCGCGTGACGACGACCGCCTGGTCCGCTGGGCCGGTCCCACGCGCGCGTGGTGGGCCGAGCGGCTGGGCGTCGACGAGAGCGGCGCCCAGGCCGTCGTCTGCGCCGCCGTGCGGGAGACGTACGAGGAGGCGGGCGTCCTGCTCGCCGGCCCCGACGCCGGCTCGGTCGTCGGCGACACCACCGGGGACGACTGGGAGGCGGACCGCGCCGCGCTGGTCGCGCGCGAGCTGTCCTTCGCCGAGTTCCTGGACCGCCGCGGCCTGGTGCTCCGCTCCGACCTGCTGGGCGCCTGGACCCGCTGGATCACCCCGGAGTTCGAGTCCCGCCGCTACGACACCTGGTTCTTCGTGGCCGTCCTGCCCGAGGGCCAGCGCACCCGCAACGCCTCCACGGAGGCCGACCGCACGGTGTGGATCCGCCCCGAGGAGGCCGCCGCCGGGTACGACAAGGGCGAGCTGCTGATGATGCCGCCCACCATCGCCACCCTGCGTCAGCTCCTGCCGTACGACACGGCGGCCGGGGCGCTCGCGGCGGCGCCGGCGCGGGACATGACGCCGGTACTGGCCAGGGCCCGCCTGGTGGACGGCGAGATCGTCCTGTCCTGGCCCGGGCACGACGAGTTCACCAAGCACGTCCCGACGAGTGGGACGGCCGCCGCAGGGGCACCTGGGACGGAACGCGAGACGACGGCTCCGAGCACCGGAGGAGGCCCCGCATGACGGACGCAGCAGCCCTGCCCGGTCAGCCCCGGGGCGGTGTCCTCACGGGGCCGGCGACCGAACGCGCCGTCAACGTGCTCGCGCCCAACGCCTCCGCGATGACCCTGGACGGCACCAACACCTGGATCGTCGCCGAGCCCGACTCCGACCTGGCCGTGGTGATCGACCCGGGGCCGCTGGACGACGGCCACCTGAGCGCCGTCGTCGACGCGGCCGAGAAGGCCGGCAGGCGAATAGCCCTGACGCTCCTCACCCACGGCCATCCCGACCACGCCGAGGGCGCCGCCCGGTTCGCCGAACTGACCCGTACGCGCGTGCGTGCCCTCGATCCGGCGCTGCGGCTCGGCGACGAGGGGCTCGCCGCCGGTGACGTGATCACAGTCGGCGGACTGGAGCTGAGGGTCGTGCCGACCCCCGGGCACACCGCGGACTCGCTGTGCTTCCACGTCCCGGCAGACCGGGCGGTCCTGACCGGGGACACCATCCTCGGGCGGGGCACGACCGTCGTGGCCCATCCCGACGGCCGCCTCGGCGACTACCTGGACTCCCTGCGCCGCCTGCGCTCCCTCACCGTGGACGACGGCGTCCACACGGTCCTGCCGGGCCACGGACCGGTGCTGGAGGACGCCCAGGGGGCCGTCGAGTTCTACCTCGCCCACCGCGCCCACCGCCTCGCCCAGGTCGAGACGGCCGTAGAGGACGGCTACCGCACCCCCGGCCAGGTCGTCGCCCATGTGTACGCCGACGTGGACCGCTCCCTGTGGCCGGCGGCGGAGCTGTCGGTGCGGGCCCAGATGGACTACCTCAGCGAGCACGGGCTCATCTAGCGGGCCCGCGGGCGGCCTCTCGTCGCCGCGCTCAGGGCCGGTCGCCGGGGCGGGGAGCCTTCACGCCGTGCACGCGCGCGTACTCCGCGGCGAGCCAGGGCCCGAGGTCGTCCACGTACGACCGCAGCACGTCCGGGTCGCCCACGGGCTCGTAGCCGTACTCCGCCGCCCGAAGCATCTGCGCGGCCCGCTCGGGACGGTGGGCGCCGAACGCCGCGGCCATCTCGCGAAGGTCGCTGGTCCAGCCCCGCCAGCAGGGCATGACGAGGGTGAAGCCGGTGCGCACGAGGTGCCGGGACATGAAACGGACGAGCGGCCGCCGCGCCTCCTCGGTGTCGGCCGCCCGCTCGATGCGCTCGCGCCAGCGCGGCAGCAGCAGGGCGAGGTCGCCGTTGGTCTCCCGGGCCAGCAGGGAGTCCGGACGGTACCGGGGCAGGTGCGCGGCGAGATCGTCCCCGAGCAGCGGGGTGCACAGACAGGCGACGAACCAGCCCAGGTCGTGCCGCTCCAGGTCGCTCAGCAGCCGCGCCCGCCCGTACAGCAGCGTGCCGACCCCGTCGATCTGCCGGAACTCGTCGTCGAGCGCTTCGCCGAAGGCCCGGACGGCCTCCCGGTCGGCGTCCGCCGGCTCCTCGCGCAGCGCCAGCAGCAGATCGAGGTCGCTGCGTCCCACACGCGCGGTGCCGCGCGGGACCGACCCGTAGAGGTACGCACTGTGCAGCCGCGTCCCGAGGAGGCCCGGCAGCCGGTCGCGCACGGCGTCCACGACGGGGCGGAACGCGTCCGGCACGAGCGCGAGGGAGCCCTCACGGACGAGGTACCCCCGGGCGTCGAGTCCGGGACGGTGCACGGTGTCAGGCATGCGTTCACTGTGCCCGGAGCGGGCCGCCGGGGCAGGTGATTTACGGCGCGGAGGATCACGGCCGGGCGCCGGCGGGGCGCCGGGCCGCGCCGTCGGCCGGCCCCCGCGGGCATGCGAAAGGCCCTGTCGCGGGACAGGGCCTCACGCGCGTGTACGGCGGTCAGCGGGACCGCTTGGCCAGTCGCTCCACGTCCAGCAGGATCACGGCCCGCGCCTCCAGGCGGAGCCACCCGCGCCCGGCGAAGTCCGCCAGCGCCTTGTTCACGGTCTCGCGCGAGGCGCCGACGAGCTGGGCCAGCTCCTCCTGCGTGAGGTCGTGGACGACGTGGATGCCCTCCTCGGACTGCACGCCGAAGCGGCGGGAGAGGTCCAGCAGGGCGCGCGCGACACGGCCGGGGACGTCGGAGAAGACGAGGTCGGACATGGCGTCGTTGGTCTTGCGCAGTCGCCGGGCGACGGCGCGCAGCAGGGCGCCGGCCACCTCCGGACGGACGTTCAGCCAGGGCTGGAGGTCGCCGTGGCCGAGGGCGAGCAGCTTGACCTCGGTGAGCGCGGTCGCGGTCGCGGTGCGCGGGCCCGGGTCGAACAGCGAGAGCTCGCCGATCAGCTCACTCGGGCCGACGACGGCGAGCATGTTCTCGCGGCCGTCGGGAGACGTGCGGTGCAGCTTCACCTTGCCCTCGGTGACGACGTACAGCCGGTCACCGGGGTCGCCCTCGTGGAACAGTGAGTCACCGCGTGCGAGGGTCACCTCACTCATGGAGGCGCGGAGCTCCGCGGCCTGCTCGTCGTCGAGCGCCGCGAAAAGCGGATTGCGCCGCAGAACGTCGTCCACGAGTTCTCTCCCTTGTCGACCTGCTCAGGGGACCATGATCCCCCGTGTACCAGGGGACCGTGTTCCCCGTTTTGCCGGGCGGTCCAAACAGTGTGATCTGTCACAAGGATGCCGCACAGATGTCCCGGGGTACGCGGCAGGGGTCCAATCGGGGGCCGATCCTCCGGGTCCGGGGCGGATGTCGGTGCCGGGCTTTAGGCTGGCCGGGTGTCCAAAACGCCGGTGAGAGCACAGGGCAAGGGGGCTGCACGGGTGGTTGCACGTCGTGATTCCGCTGTGGGCGAACAGAGTTCCGGCGGTAGTAGTAAAAGCGACAAATCGGCTGAAAAGGTCGCACCGGCGAAGAAGGCGGTGGCGGCCAGGAAGGCCGTGCCGGTGAAGAAGACCGCGCCCGTCAGGAAGGTCGCCGTGAAGCCCCCGGCCGGTGAGTCCCGCACCGCGCTCGTCCGCCGAGCCCGCCGCATCAACCGCGAACTCGCCGAGGTCTACCCCTACGCCCACCCGGAGCTGGACTTCGAGAACCCCTTCCAGCTCCTGGTCGCCACGGTCCTGTCGGCCCAGACCACCGACCTGCGGGTCAACCAGACCACCCCGGCCCTCTTCGCCAGGTACCCGGCGCCCGAGGACCTCGCGGCGGCCAACCCGGAGGAGGTCGAGGAGATCCTCAGACCCTGCGGTTTCTTCCGGGCCAAGACCAGGTCGGTCATAGGGCTCTCGAAAGCCCTCGCCGAGGACTTCGGCGGCGAGGTGCCCGGCAGACTGGAGGACCTGGTCAAGCTGCCCGGCGTCGGCCGCAAGACCGCCTTCGTCGTCCTGGGCAACGCCTTCGGGCGGCCCGGGATCACCGTGGACACCCACTTCCAGCGGCTGGTGCGACGCTGGCAGTGGACCGAGGAGACCGACCCCGACAAGATCGAGGCGGCCGTGGGCGCGCTGTTCCCCAGGAGCGACTGGACCGACCTCTCCCACCACGTGATCTGGCACGGCCGCCGCATCTGCCACGCCCGCAAACCGGCCTGCGGCGCCTGCCCCATCGCCCCGCTCTGCCCCGCCTACGGCGAGGGCGAGACCGACCCGGACAAGGCGAAGAAGCTCCTGAAGTACGAGAAGGGCGGCCTCCCGGGCCAGCGCCTGAAGCCGCCGCAGGCCTACCTCGACGCCGGCGGCAGGCCCGCGCCGCCGCTGGGGGCCGGATGACGGAACGATCTCGGTGCCCTCGGGCGTTGGACACGGCAGGACGGGGGTGGCGATGACATACACGCACGACACGCACAAGGGGCCGGTGACCCTGAGCGAGGAGGGCCTGCCCGAGTGGCTGGACCCGGTGGTGCGGGCGGCGCGGACGGTCCAGCCGCTCCAGCTCAGCCGCTTCCTGCCGCCGGAGAACGGCTCGGGCCGGCAGTCCGCCGTGCTGATCCTCTTCGGCGAGGGCGAACGCGGACCCGAACTGCTGCTCATGGAGCGGGCCGGCTCCCTGCGCTCCCACGCCGGCCAGCCGTCCTTCCCGGGCGGCGCCCTCGACCCGGAGGACGGCGATCCGGAGGGCAACGGGCCGCTCAGGGCCGCGCTGCGCGAGGCCGAGGAGGAGACCGGCCTGGACCCGTCCGGTGTGCAGCTCTTCGGCGTGCTGCCCGCGCTCTACATCCCGGTCAGCGGCTTCGTCGTCACCCCCGTGCTCGGCTGGTGGCGCGAGCCCAGCCCGGTCGGCGTCGTCGATCCCAACGAGACGGCCCGCGTCTTCACCGTCCCCGTGGCGGATCTCACGGACCCCGCCCACCGGGCCACCGCCGTCCACCCCAGCGGCCACCGGGGCCCGGCATTCCTGGTCGAATCGGCCCTGGTCTGGGGTTTCACCGCCGGAGTGATCGACCGTCTGCTGCACTACGCGGGCTGGGAGCGCCCCTGGGACCGGGACAAGCAGGTCCCGCTCGACTGGCGGTCATGACAGGGTGATCCCCGAGCTGTGTTCGCCCGAGGGCAGTGACGCCGGCGGCCGCGCCGCGGGCCCTCGGGACCCCGGCCGAGGCTGCTGGGACCGGAGTGGAGTAGGCGAGGCCTGAAGCAGTGAACGTGCTGGACATCCTGTTGCTGGCCGCGGCCGTGTGGTTCGCGGTCGTGGGCTACCGCCAGGGCTTCGTCGTCGGCATCCTGTCGGTGATCGGGTTCCTCGGCGGCGGCCTCGTCGCCGTGTACACGCTGCCCGTCATCTGGGAGGCGGTCTCCGACACGGCCCAGGTGAGCACCACCGCCGCCGTCGTCGCCGTGGTCGTCGTCATCGTCTGCGCCTCCGTCGGGCAGGCGCTGACCACCCACCTCGGCAACAAGCTGCGCCGCTACATCACCTGGTCCCCGGCCCGCGCCCTGGACGCCACCGGCGGCGCCCTCGTCAACGTCGTCGCGATGCTGCTCGTCGCCTGGCTGATCGGCTCCGCCCTCGCCCAGACGACCCTGCCGACACTGGGCAAGGAGGTCCGCAACTCCAAGGTGCTGCTCGGCGTCTCCGAGGCGCTGCCCGCGCAGGCCGACACCTGGTTCCAGGACTTCACCTCGGTCCTCGCCCAGAACGGCTTCCCGCAGGTCTTCAGCCCCTTCTCCAACGAGCCGATCAAGGACGTGGAGCCGCCCGACCCGGCCCTGGCGAACAGCGCGGTCGCCGCCCGCGCCCAGCGGTCCATCGTCAAGGTCACCGGCACCGCGCAGAGCTGCGGCAAGGTCCTCGAGGGCAGCGGCTTCGTCTTCGCCGACCGGCGCGTCATGACCAACGCGCACGTCGTCGGAGGCGTCGACGAGCCCACCGTCCAGATAGGCGGAGTGGGCCGCAAGTACGACGCGAAGGTCGTCCTGTACGACTGGAAGCGCGACATCGCCGTCCTCGACGTACCGGACCTCGACGCGAACGCCCTGAAGTTCAGCACCCAGGACGCGTCCGGCGGCGACGGCGCGATCGTCGCGGGCTTCCCGGAGAACGGCTCCTACGACGTGCGGGCCGCGCGGGTCCGCGGACGCATCACCGCCAACGGCCCGGACATCTACCACCGCGGCACGGTCGGCCGGGACGTCTACTCCCTGTACGCGACCGTCCGCCAGGGCAACTCCGGCGGCCCGCTGCTCACGCCCGACGGCAAGGTCTACGGCGTGGTGTTCGCCAAGTCCCTCGACGACGCCGACACCGGCTACGCCCTCACGGCGGACGAGATCCAGCAGGACATCAGCCGGGGCCGCACGGCGAACCAGCAGGTGGGAACCGACAGCTGCGCCCTGTGAGCCCGAAGACGCGGGGACCGGCCGCGGAGATTCCCGGGCGGCCGATCAGCCGCGCGGGTGACGCAGGCGTACCGAGACCCAGCGGGCACGGCGGCGCAGGATACGCGGAATTCCCACCCTGAGGTCCGCCTCCGCGAGCTGCGGAGCGCCTCGCTGCGGGGAGCTCGGCCCGGAGGCCGAGCGGCGGTTGCGGGGTGCGTCACTGTAGTCGTGCGTCCAGCCCATACCCCGACGTCTGCCCCCGCCCGAAGGTCGATAACCGCTTCCGCGCCCCCCAATTGGCCTATGCGTCAGGCATGTGGCCGTTCGAGGGACAGGTGTTCAGTGGCGGGTACCCGGCGGGGCCGTCCGCTCACCTGTCCGGCTCGGGATCCCGCAGCCAGTTGACCAGTTCCGCGGAGAAGGCCGCCGGGTCCTCCTCGTGCGGGAAGTGCCCGAGCCCGTCGAACAGGCGCCAGCGGTACGGGGCTTCGACGTACTCGCCGGAGCCGGCCGCGCTGCGCGTCCGGGCCACGGGGTCCAGCGAGCCGTGCAGATGCAGCGTCGGCACACGCACCGGCCGCTTCATCCGGCGGTTGAACTGGATGCCGTCCGGGCGGACCAGGGAGCGCACCAGCCAGCGGTACGGCTCGATCGAGCAGTGCGCGGTCGACGGGATGCACATGGCCCGCTGGTACGCCTCCACGGCCTCGTCCTCCGGCAGCCGCGGCCCGGACCACTCCCGGATCAGCCGGCCCACCAGCGCGCCGTCGTCGGCGGTCAGTTGACGCTCCGGGATCCAGGGGCGCTGGAACCCCCAGATGTAGGAGCCGGCCGCCGTCTGCCGGGCGTCCCGGAGCATCGCGGCACGCCAGCGCCGGGGGTGCGGCATCGAGACGACCGCGAGCCGGCGCACGAGCTTGGGCCGCATCGCCGCCGCCGTCCACGCCAGGTAGCCGCCCAGGTCGTGGCCGACCAGCGCGGCGTCCGGCTCGCCGAGGGAGCGGATCACCCCGGTGACGTCCAGGGCGAGGTTGGCGGGGTCGTACCCGCGCGGGGTGCGGTCGCTGCCGCCGACCCCGCGCAGGTCCATGGCCACGGCCCGGTAGCCCGCCTCCGCGAGCGCGACGAGCTGGTGGCGCCATGTCCACCAGAACTGGGGGAAACCGTGCAGCAGCAGCACCAGGGGGCCGTCGCCGAGCTCGGCGATGTGGAACCGGGCGCCGTTGGCGGCGACGTCCCGGTGTGTCACCTTCTCCCCGGAGGGAAGGTCGATCCGTACGGCCGCTGCCGCGGCGGGTTCCGTCATGAGGACGAGCGTGCCACAGCTTCGATGGCCTGGGGCGCACGGTCCTGCGGCAGCTCGGGGCGCGGGTGCGGCTTGGCGTTCTGCAGGACGCTCGCCGACTCCTTCACGGAGGCGGCCACCTTCTGCGGGCCCTGGCTCTTCTTCGCCTTCTTGGCGAACATCACACCGATGAGCGCGAGCAGGCCGGCGACGAGCACGTTGGCCGCGAAGGACAGCAGGAAGCAGACCGCGAGGTTCCAGCCGCTCCAGGTCCGAATGCCGTACGCCAGCGCGAAGTTGAGCATCGGCAGGGAGAACAGGAGCAGCATGCCGGCCGCGCTGAACGCGCCGCCGCTGGTCGCCCCCCGCTTGACGTCCTGCTTGAGCTGGGCCTTGGCCAGCGCGATCTCGTCGTGCACCAGCGCCGACATTTCGGTCGTCGCCGAGGCGAACAGCTGGCCGATGCTGCGTTCGGCGCCGACCGGGCTGCCGTCGGGTGCGCTCATCGCGTTCTCCCTTTGAAGTCTCGCGTGCCGTGTGAAGTCTTGGGTGGCGTCTTGTTTTGTACCGTCTCGTCAGATCATGCCGGACGGCCGTCCTCATCGCCTGCCCCGCCCGCTACTTCCTGAAGCCCGTGGCGCGCCGCGGCGGCCTTCTCGGCGGCGATGCGCCGGTGGTCGGCTGCCTTGCGCTCGAGGATCTCCGCCATCCGCAGGTGGTACGCAGGGTCGTCCTGCTCGTACACGTCCGGGATGCCGTCCTGGTCGTCGTCGCGCTCCTCGTCCTCCCAGAGCCTGCGGTACCGGGCGTTGCGTATCTTCAGCAGCACCGTGGCGCACACGGCCGCGATCAGTGATCCGGCGAGGACGGCCGCCTTCACCTCGTCGGTGAGTGCCGCGTCGCCCTCGAAGGCCAGCTCGCCGATGAGGAGCGAGACGGTGAAGCCGATCCCCGCGAGCGACGACACCGCGAACACGTCGGCCCAGGCGAGGTCCTGGCTGAGCGAGGCCCGGGTGAAGCGGACGGTCAGCCAGGTGCCGCCGAAGATGCCGAGCGCCTTGCCTACGACCAGTCCGAGCACCACGCCGAGCGTCTCGGGCCGGGTGAACACGTCCCCGAGCGCCCCGCCGGACACCGATACCCCGGCGCTGAACAGCGCGAACAGCGGTACGGCGAGCCCGGCCGACAGCGGCCGCACCAGATGCTCGATGCGCTCGCCCGGCGACCGCTCCTCGCCCTCGCGGGTCGTGCAGCGCAGCATCAGCCCCATCGCCACGCCGGCGATGGTGGCGTGCACGCCGCTGTTGTACATCAGAGCCCAGATGACGACCGCCAGCGGCACGTACACGTACCAGCCGCGCACCCCCACGCGCAGCAGCAGCCAGAAGACCACCAGCCCGGCGACGGCCCCGCCGAGGGCCGCCAGGTCGATCCGGTCGGTGAAGAAGACGGCGATGATCAGGATCGCGAAGAGGTCGTCGACGACCGCCAGGGTCAGCAGGAAGGCGCGCAGGGCGCCGGGCAGCGCGGTGCCGATGACCGCGAGGACGGCCAGCGCGAAGGCGATGTCGGTGGCGGTGGGCACCGCCCAGCCGGCGGTGGAACCGTGCCCGGCGAGGTTGGTCAGGGTGTAGACGAGCGCCGGTACGGCCATCCCGCACAGCGCCGCCACCACGGGCAGCACCGCCGCCCTGGGATCGCGCAGGTCACCGGCGACCAGTTCGCGCTTGAGCTCGATCCCCGCGACGAAGAAGAAGACGGCGAGCAGGCCGTCGGCGGCCCAGTGCTCCACGGACAGGTTCAGGCCGAGGGCGGCGGGGCCGAAGTGGAAGTCGCCGACGGCCTCGTAGGCGTGGTGCAGAGCCGGGATGTTCGCCCAGATCAGCGCGGTGACGGCGGCGATGAGCAGCAGGACGCCGCCCACGGTCTCGGTGCGCAGCGCGTCCGTGACGACGGTCCGCTCGGGCAGGGACAGGCGTCCGAAGACCTTGCGGCCGGTGCGCGAGGTGGGGGACGCGGTGTCACGAGGGGCGGCCACGGTGGAGACCTCCGGGTGTGGTGGGCAGGGCTGAGCACATGCCGACCAGACTTCCCGGCGCACCTTGAGGCTCTTTCGCATCGAGCTTTGTTTAGATTACCTAAGGTTGCCGCGGGATGCGTCCGGTGATCTGAACATTAGGCGCAAAAGGGGCGTCCGGCGTGTTCGCGCCGGGCGCCCCTCTTATCGCGCCGGTTCCCTGCGGCCGGGCGGTCGGCCTGGCCGCCCGCCCGCCGTCCGGCCTAGTCCTCGCTCGAAGCCGCCGGGAGCTTCGCCTGGATGAAGTCCATGACCGTGGAGTCGGTCAGCGTGGTGACGTCACCGAGCTGACGGTTCTCGGCGACGTCCCGCAGGAGCCGGCGCATGATCTTGCCGGAGCGGGTCTTCGGCAGCTCCGCCACCGGCAGGATCCGCTTCGGCTTGGCGATCGGGCCGAGCGTGGCCCCGACGTGGTCGCGCAGCGCGCCGATCAGCTTGTCGTCCTCGGAGGCCGAACCGCGCAGGATGACGAAGGCGACGATGGCCTGGCCGGTGGTCTCGTCGGCGGCGCCGACGACCGCCGCCTCGGCGACCGACGGGTGCGAGACCAGTGCCGACTCCACCTCGGTGGTGGAGATGTTGTGGCCGGACACCAGCATCACGTCGTCCACCCGGCCCAGCAGCCAGATGTCCCCGTCGTCGTCCTTCTTCGCGCCGTCACCGGCGAAGTACTTGCCCTCGAAGCGCGACCAGTAGGTGTCGATGAACCGCTGGTCGTCGCCCCAGATGGTGCGCAGCATCGACGGCCACGGCTCGGTGAGCACGAGGTAGCCGCCGCCTCCGTCGGGCACCTCCTTCGCCTCGTCGTCCACCACGGTCGCGCTGATGCCGGGCAGCGGGCGCTGCGCCGAACCGGGCTTGGCCTCGGTGACGCCGGGCAGCGGCGAGATCATCATCGCGCCGGTCTCCGTCTGCCACCAGGTGTCCACGACCGGGGTCGCTTCGGCGCCGATGTGCTTGCGGTACCAGATCCACGCCTCGGGGTTGATCGGCTCACCGACGGAGCCGAGGACCCGCAGGGACGACAGGTCGAACTGCGCGGGGATGTCGTCGCCCCACTTCATGAACGTACGGATCGCCGTCGGCGCGGTGTAGAGGATCGTGACCCGGTACTTCTCCACGATCTCCCAGAAGCGGCCCTGATGCGGGGTGTCCGGGGTGCCCTCGTACATGACCTGGGTCGCGCCGTTGGCCAGCGGCCCGTACACGATGTACGAGTGGCCGGTGACCCAGCCGACGTCGGCCGTGCACCAGTACACGTCCGTCTCCGGCTTGAGGTCGAACACCGCCCAGTGCGTGTACGCCGCCTGGGTCAGGTAGCCGCCGGAGGTGTGCAGGATGCCCTTCGGCTTCCCCGTGGTGCCCGAGGTGTAGAGGATGAACAGCGGGTGCTCCGCGTCGAACGCCTCCGGGGTGTGCTCGGCGGACTGCCGGTCCACCAGCTCGTGCCACCACACGTCCCGCTCGCCGTCCCAGGCGACGTCCTGCCCGGTGCGGCGCACCACGAGCACGTGCTCGACGTTGTCGACCTTGGTGATCGCCTCGTCCACGGCCGGCTTGAGCGCGGACGGCTTGCCGCGCCGGTAGCCGCCGTCGGAGGTGATGACGACCTTGGCGTCGGCGTCCTGGATCCGGGTGGCGAGCGCGTCGGCCGAGAAGCCGCCGAACACGACCGAGTGCGCCGCGCCGATCCGGGCCGAGGCCAGCATCGCGATCGCGGTCTCCGGGATCATCGGCATGTAGATCGCGACCCGGTCGCCCTTGCGGACGCCGAGTTCCAGCAGGGCGTTGGCCGCCTTGGAGACCTCGTCCTTCAGCTCCGCGTAGGTGATCGAGCGGCTGTCGCCGGGCTCGCCCTCGAAGTGGATGGCGACCCGGTCCCCGTGCCCGGCCTCGACATGACGGTCCACGCAGTTGTACGCGACGTTCAGCTCGCCGTCCTTGAACCACTTCGCGAACGGCGGGTTCGACCAGTCCAGCGTCTCCGACGGTTCCTTGGCCCAGGTCAGCCGGCGGGCCTGCTCGGCCCAGAAGCCGAGCCTGTCAGCCTTGGCCTGTTCGTACGCCTCTGCCCCGACGTTGGCGTTCGCGGCCAGGTCGGCGGGCGGCGCGAAGCGTCGCTCCTCCTTCAAGAGGTTGGCCAGGCTTTCGTTGCTCACGACATCTCCCTTTCCCAGGGTGTCCGTTGTGTCCCAGGCCACAGCTCATCAGACACGGGGGTCCGATGACAAGGGTCGACGGCCAAATTGGTTTAGACCTGTCGACCGCCACGGTGGTCAAACCGGACTCCGCAGCTCCGGGGCCATGCCGGTCTCCTGTTCGGCCTCCCCTGCTGCCTCCTTTCCCACGGCTCCCTCCACATGCTCGAACACCGCGCTGCCGTCCCCGCTCCCGTCGAGCAGATAGGCCTGCGCCTCGCCCACGTGGAAGTACATTCCGTGCAGCTCCAGCGCACCGGCCGCCAGGGCGCGCCGGACCGTGTCATGTGCCCGCAGATGCTCCAGCTGCTGGACCACGTTGGTCAGGCACAGCTGCTCCACCGCGTCGGCGGGTGCTCGCCCGGCCAGCCGGGGCCGGTCGCGGCGGTCGTCGGCCATCCGGGCGAGGCTCGGCCGCCCGTGGCCCAGCCACCGCTTCAGCGGGGTCACCGCGCCCCCGGGCCCGGCGGCGATCAGCGCCTGCATGGCCCCGCATCCGGAGTGCCCGCACACCGTGATCGACCGCACTCCGAGCACGTCCACGGCGTACTCGACGGCGGCCGCCACCGAGTGGTCGCCGTGGTCCTCGTCCGGCGGCGGCACCAGGTTGCCGATGTTGCGGACGACGAACAGGTCGCCGGGACCGCTGGAGGTGATCATCGACGTGACCAGCCGGGAGTCGGCGCAGGTGAGGAAGAGCTGCGAGGGCCGCTGCCCCTCCCGCGCGAGCCGCGCCAGCTCCTCGCGCACCAGCGGGGCGGTGTTCCGCTGGAACGAGCTGATCCCACGGGCGAGTTCATGGGTGTCGGTCGTGGTGGGAGCCTGCGCGAAGCAGGCCTGATGGTTGCGCCAGGGTGTCCAGGGTCGGCACCGGCACACCGCGGAAGGACCAGGATCCGACGTGCGGACTCCGCCGCGCCGGCCGGTGAGCTCGGCGGTGCCGCCCCGCGCGGTGTGCGTCTTCTGCCAGTCCTGCAGCGACTCGTACGCCGCGTGGTCCATGAACGAGCCGTCCAACTCCACGACGGCATGGACGCCTTGGGGCACGAGATGCAGGGCTCTGCTGAGCCGGGGCACGGCGAGGAACGTCAGCTGGCCTCGTACGTGGACGTGATGGACTCCTTCCTTCTCCGTGTGCGTGACGCGGGTGTGGGCGAGGCGGTGCAGGGCGAGGGCGACCGCCACGGCGACCCCGAGGGCCACGCCCTCCAGGACGCCGAAGACCACCACGCCGAGTGTGGTGGCGGCGTACACCAGCACTTCACGGTGGCGGGTCACCGTGCGGATGTGGTTCAGGGACACCATCTGGATGCCGACGGCCATCACCAGGGCGGCGAGCGAGGCCAGCGGGATCCACTCCAGGAGCGGGACCATCAGCAGCGCGGCGGCTACTACGAAAACGCCGTGCAGCATCGTGGAGTTCCGGCTCACCGCACCCGAGTTCACGTTCGCGGTACTGCGTACGGCCACCCCCGCCACGGGCAGTCCGCCGAGCGCCCCGGACACGATGTTCGCGGCGCCCTGGCCGAGCAGTTCGCGGTCGAGGTCCGAGCGCCCGACGTGGGCGTGGGGCCCGGGCCGGGCGGCGACCAGCTTGTCCACGGCGACCGCCCCGAGCAGGGACTGCACACTGCACACCAGCGTGGTGGTGAGCACGGCGGCGGCGATGCCGAGCCCCGGGCCCTCGGGCAGTCCGGCCAGCGCGTGACTGCTCCAGGACGGCAGGTCGACCCTGGGCAGCACGAGTCCGGTCAGCGCGGCGGTGACGGTGGCTCCGGTGACGGCGACCAGGGCGGCCGGCACCTTGCGCAGCAGCCGGCCGGCGCGGCCGGGGACACGCGGCCAGGCGAGCAGCAGGGTCAGGGTGAGCGCGCTCATCGACAGGGCGGCCGGGTCCAGGTCCGCCAGTTGGGCGGGCAGGGCGCGCAGGTTGGCGAGGACGGAGCTGTCGGGGCTGCCGCCGAGCACGATGTGCAGCTGCGCGACGGCGATGGTGACGCCGATGCCGGCGAGCATGCCGTGCACCACGGCGGGGCTGACGGCGAGCGCGCCGCGGGCCACGCGCAGGCAGCCCAGGCCCAGTTGGGCGAGTCCGGCGAGGACGGTGATACCGCAGGTGGTCCGCCAGCCGTAGCGGTGGATGAGGTCGGCGGTGACCACGGTGAGTCCGGCGGCGGGACCGCTGACCTGCAGCGGGCAGCCGCCGAGCCGGCCGGCGACGAGTCCGCCGACGGCGGCGGCGACCAGGCCGGCCTGGAGCGGGGCGCCGGTCGCGAGGGCGATGCCGAGGGACAGGGGCAGGGCGATCAGGAAGACCGCGATCGACGCGGACAGGTCGGCGCCCTGGACGAGGCGGTGACGCGGGGTCCGGGGCGGGCTGTGGGGCGGGTGGGCGTGCTGGGTCCGGGTGGGTGCGCAGGCTGTCATGGTCTCGTCTCCTCCGGGGTGGCGCGGTCGCGTTCGGGGTGGTTCCCCGTCGGTGCGGGGGCTCGGTCGCGGCCGTGGGGTCACGGCGTGCGGCGGCGAGATGAGAACAACTCTTCGTAAACGAACCGTAATGCAGAGTAAAGGTCATGCATAGCTTTTAGTCGCAAATGGGGTAAAGCGTCACCTCTACGGGCGAAGCGATCATTTCATCGGCTTGTCGTACTAATTCCTTCTCGGGCCCGTGCGACCTTGGCGGCGCTGTCGGTACAACCCGGCACATCACCTGAAAACGCCCTCATCAGCGTTTGCCTGAGAGAAGGAAGAAGGTGGGGCGGAAGATGGCCGCCACCCAGAGGATCGCCGTGGGCGCCATGGTCGCCGCGGCCTGTACCGCGTCGCTGGCCGGTTGCTCGTCCGGCGGCGACGGCCCGAAGGAAGGAGCGTCCGGCCCGCGGCAGGGGGCGCCGGCGCCCAACAGCGTGCTCCGTCTGATCGGCGACGGGTCCACCGCGTACACCGGCGGGCAGCCGCACCTGCCCGTCCCCGAGCGGCTCAAGCCCGGTCAGAAACCTCCTCAGTTCGTGGTGTTCTCCTGGGACGGCGCGGGGGAGGACAGCCAGAAGCTGTTCTCCCACTTCCGCAAGGTCTCCAAGGAGAACAACGCGACGATGACGTACTTCCTCAGCGGCGTGTACCTGCTGCCGGAGGAGAAACGCGACCTCTACAGACCGCCGCAGCACGCCCCGGGCAGCTCGGAGATCGGCTTCAACGACGCGCAGGGCATCTCCGACACCCTCAAGCAGGTGCGGCTGGCCTGGCTCGAGGGCAACGAGATCGGCACCCACTTCAACGGCCACTTCTGCGGTCCCGACGGCGGCGTCGGCGAGTGGTCGGTGAACGAGTGGAAGAGCGAGATCGCCCAGGCCAAGCAGTTCGTGAAGAAGTGGCGGACCAACACCGGCATGAAGAAGGCCGCGCCCCTGCCCTTCGACTACGACAAGGAGCTGATCGGCGCCCGGACCCCCTGCCTGGAGGGGCAGAAGACCTTCCGGAAGGCGGCCCACCAACTGGGCTTCCGCTACGACTCCAGCGGAGTCGACGACCAGGTGTGGCCCGAGAAGAAGGACGGCCTGTGGGACCTGTCGATGCAGCTGGTCCCCTTCCCCGGCCACACCTACGAGCAGTTGACCATGGACTACAACTTCATGGTCAACCAGTCCGGCACGCAGACCCAGGGCGACCCCGACATGTACGACCACTGGGGCGACCAGATGCGTGACGGCCTGCTCAAGGGCTTCTACCGGGCCTACGACGGCAACCGCGCGCCGATGATCATCGGCAACCACTTCGAGTCGTGGAACGGCGGCACCTACATGCGTGCCATCGACGAGGTGGTGAAGGAGGTCTGCAACAAGCCCGAGGTGCGCTGTGTCTCCTTCCACCAGCTCGCCGACTGGCTGGACGCGCAGGACCCGCAGACACTGGCCAAGCTGCGCACCCTGAAGGTGGGCGAGGCGCCACGGCAGGGCTGGGCCTCCCTGATGTCCGGGCGCCCGGCCCCGGCGCCCAAGGGTGTCCCCGGGGCACCGGCGGTCAGGCAGTAGGCGTCATACCGGAGCCGCGAGGCCCTCGCCGAGCACGAACCCGGGGTCGACCTGCGCCGCCAGGTCGGCCCCGGTGCGCTCGTTGCCCCAGGCCTCCGCGTTCCGCAGGTGGAAGTGGACCATCTGGCGCGTGTACCGCTCCCAGTCGCGCAGTTCGTACGTGGCGTCGGCGGCGGCCCGGAGGGTCTGCAGGGAGCGGACGTTGGCCTCCTCCAGGAGGCCGAACCTCGGCGGGCGGCCCTTCTCCATGGCGCGCACCCAGTCCGAGTGCCCGACCGTCACCAGCAGGTCCTCACCGGCCTCCGCGCTGAGGAAGTCGATGTCGTCCTGCCCCTGGACCTTGTTGCCGACGACCTTCAGGGCCACGCCGAAGTCACGGGCGTACTCCTTGTACTGGCGGTAGACGGAGACCCCCTTCCGGGTCGGCTCGGCGACGAGGAACGTCATGTCGAACCGGGTGAACAGGCCGGAGGCGAAGGAGTCCGAACCCGCCGTCATGTCGACCACGACGTACTCGTCGGGGCCGTCGACGAGGTGGTTCAGGAACAGCTCCACCGCTCCCGTCTTGGAGTGGTAGCAGGCGACCCCCAGGTCGGCGTCCGTGAAGGGGCCGGTGACCATCAGACGAACGGCGCCGCCGTCGAGTTCCACCGGGCGCGCACAGGCGTCGTACACCGCGTTCGGCTCCCGCACCCGCACCAGCCGCGAGCCCTCACCCGGCGGGGTCGTCTTGATCATCGTCGCGGCGGAGGCGATGCGCGGGTTGCGGCCGCGCAGATGGTCCTTGATCAGCGACAGCCGCTCGCCCATCGCGGGCAGCGCGGCGGCATGGGCCTCGTCGAGGCCGAGTGCCGGGCCGAGGTGCTGGTTGATGTCGGCGTCGATGGCCAGCACCGGGGCACCGGCGGCCACGAGGTGACGGATGAAGAGGGAGGAGAGCGTGGTCTTGCCGCTGCCGCCCTTCCCGACGAAAGCAATTTTCATGTTCACGAACAGTAGTGAACCGGTAGCTTTAAGTGTCAGGCGGAGTGAAGAAGACCACTCCTTCGTGGGGCGGGGCGGCGGGGTGCGTAATGTCGTACTCATGAGTACGACAGGCGCGACCGCCGATCCGCTCGCGGCCCTGGGCTCCCTGCCCGGAGTGGCCGAATCCGTGGAGTCCGTGCGCAAGGCGGTGGACCGGGTCTACGGGCACCGGGTCATGCGTCGCCGCAGCAACGAGATCACCTCCGAGGCCGCCCTGCGCGGGGCGCGCGGATCGGCCGCGTTGTCCGGCGCCGACTGGGCCCTGGAGGAGGTGCGGCGGCGTAGCGACTTCAGCGCCGACGCCGAGTCCATGGTCATGGGCGCCGCGCTCAGGCTGACGGCCGAGGCGGGACAGCTGCTGTCCATCTGGCGGCAGTCGCCCCTGCGGGTGCTGGCCCGGCTGCATCTGGTGGCCGCCGCGACCCAGGGCGACGAGGTCGGACGTCCGCGCCAGGCGGGCGAGCCGGTCGACGAGCCGCTGCTGGAGCTGCCGCTGCCGGACGCCCGGGAGGTGTCGGGCCGGCTGGAGGGCCTGGCGGACCTGATCATCGCCGGCTCCTCCGCGCCGGCGCTGGTCACCGCCGCGGTGGTGCACGGCGAACTGCTCGCGCTGCGCCCCTTCACCTCGCACAACGGTCTGGTCGCGCGCACGGCCGAGCGGATCGTCCTGATCGGCAGCGGACTCGACCCCAAGGCGGTCTGCCCGGCAGAGGTGGGTCACGCCGAGCTGGGCCGTGCCGCCTACCTGGCCGCGCTCGACGGGTACGTCTCCGGCACTCCCGAGGGCATGGCGGCATGGATCGCCCACTGCGGCCGTGCGGTCGAGCTCGGGGTGCGCGAGTCCACCGCGGTCTGCGAGGCGCTGCAGCGCGGGGCCGCCTGAGTCCCCGAACGGCGCATGCGAAAGGCCCTCTGGAAGGGGGCCTGGACAGGGTTGCGGCGGCACGATTTCTCGTGCCGCCGCTGGCATGCTCACCGGGGTACCAAGCGTCCTCGATATATGCCCATCAGGTCGGGGACTTTGCCCGTCACCTGGTGCGGCTGGCCCGTAATCGACGGGTCGACGTCGCGTGGGTGCCTGGTGTTCATGCGGGGTCCGTGGGGCCATGTGCGTAGTAGTAGGTGATCCTCACGGATGTCCTGTGGTCTCGCGGGCCTGTCACCTTTGTACTGCACCCCCGAAGCAAGCGGAACCCCTGTCCGCACATCTTTACTTTCAGGTTCAAACGGTGTGAATCGGTCAGGCCCGAACCAGTCAGGAGACGGTGATGCTCCGGCGCCGGCTCGCGTACCAGACGAGGCCCGCGGTGGCCGCCGCCGCTCCTATGGCCGCCGCCGCCACGAGGGCCGGACGCGGCGGTACGGAGAATCCGGGCAGCCGCTGCTTGAGCCGGACCGGCCGGGCGAACTCCATGACCGGCCACCCGCGGGCGACCGCTTCGCGGCGCAGCGCGCGGTCCGGGTTCACGGCGTGCGGGTGTCCGACCGCCTGGAGCATCGGCAGGTCGGTCGCCGAGTCGCTGTAGGCGTAGCAGCGGCCCAGGTCGTACCCCTCGGACACGGCCAGCTCCCGGACGGCCTCGGCCTTGGTCGGCCCGTAGGCGTAGTACTCCACCTCCCCGGTGAAGCAGCCGTCGTCGCCGACCACCATGCGCGTGGCCACCACGCGGTCGGCGCCCAGCAGCTCGCCGATCGGCTCGACCACCTCGGCACCCGAGGTGGACACGATCACCACGTCGCGTCCGGCCGTGTGGTGCTCCTCGATGAGGGAGGCGGCCTCGTCGTAGATGATCGGGTCGATCAGGTCGTGCAGGGTCTCGGCGACGATCTCCTTCACCTGCTGGACGTTCCAGCCCCGGCACATCGCCGACAGGTACTGGCGCATCCGTTCCATCTGGTCGTGGTCGAGACCGCCGGCCAGGAAGACGAACTGGGCATAGGCGGTTCGCAGCGCGGCCCTGCGGTTGATCAGTCCACCCTGGTAGAAGGACTTGCTGAAGGTGAGCGTGCTCGACTTCGCAATGACCGTCTTGTCCAGGTCAAAGAAGGCTGCTGCGCGGGGCAAGGAGTGGTTTTCCACGCCCCTGAGCATAGGCGCCCACCATTCGGCGTAAGGTGTGGCGCGTGGGTTTGCCTGAGAAGGCTCTCGGGTACACCATGGAAGTCACGGATCGTTCGCGACCGTGCTAACCCGGCCCGACTCCTCCCCCCCCGAGTCGGCCGTGGGGACGACCCCCGCTCTCCCCCCCGGCGGGGGTCGTCGCATGTCCGGACGGGTTTTCTCCCTCTTTCAACATGTCTCGCGACCGGTCGCGCGCAGCGCCGACCGGACTTCGCCGCGCCCGTAACTCTTCACGGAGAGTAATCGTCGCGCTGCTCTGCGGAGGCCGTGGAGAGGTCGCCGCAGAGGTCACCGGTATGGGTGACGGCGATATTCACAGGGCCTGAGTTGTCCACGGATTTCGACCAAGATCCACACGATTTTCCGGATCGCCGCATCGTGATTCCCACGCGCTCCGACGGCGGCGAGTTCATGGCCGGTTCCGATTGCCGGAGTGCCTATGGCCGGTTTCTGGCGCCCCGCAAAGAGCGCCGCTCGCCGGTTCTTCACATCTTTGGGAATCGCGGGGCCGCGGAGGCCGCGCGGAAGACATGGGAAGGGGAAGCACACGTGACCGGAACCGTCGCCCACGACCCGTCACCGGCCACCGGAGGTCTGCCGGGACGGCCGCTCATCGTCACCGAGGACGCCGATCTCCTGGACGATCTGCTGCGCCTGTGCGCGGCCGCGGGCGCCACGCCCGAGGTCCATCACGGGGTGCCGGATCACGGCGGGGGCTGGGAAGCGGCCCCGCTCGTGCTGGTAGGCGACGACGCGGCCCGCCGTCTGCGCGGAACGGCACGCCGGCGCGGAGTGGTGCTGGTCGGCCGTGACCAGGACGACTCCGGGGTGTGGAGAAGGGCCGTGCAGATCGGCGCCGACCACGTCCTGATGCTGCCCGACGGTGAGCAGTGGCTGGTCGACCGTATCGCCGACGTCGCCGAGGGCGTCGGCCGCCCGGCCCTGACCGTCGGGGTCGTAGGCGGCCGAGGCGGGGCCGGAGCGTCCACCCTGGCCTGCGCCCTCGCCGTCACCTCCGCCCGCGAGGGGCTGCGCACCCTCCTCGTCGACGCCGATCCACTGGGCGGCGGACTGGACGTGCTCCTCGGCGGGGAGAGCGCCGAAGGGCTGCGCTGGCCCGCCTTCGCCGCCTCCCGGGGCCGGGTCGGCGGCGGCGCGCTGGAGGAGTCGCTGCCCCGGTTGCACTCGCTGCGAGTGCTGAGCTGGGACCGCGGCGACTGCGTGGCCGTCCCGGCCCAGGCCGTCCGCGCGGTGCTCGCCGCAGGCCGGCGACGCGGCGGCACGGTCGTCGTCGACCTCCCGCGCCGCCTGGACGACGGGGTCGCCGAAGCCCTCGCCCAGCTCGATCTGGCGCTGCTCGTCGTCCCGGCCGAACTGCGGGCGGTCGCGGCCGCCGGCCGGGTCGCCTCGGCGCTCGGCATGGTCGTACGCGACCTGCGCGTGGCGGTGCGCGGGCCGTACGCGCACGGCCTCGACGACCGTGAGGTCGCCCGGCTGCTCGGCCTGCCCCTGGCCGGCGAGGTGCCCGTCGAACCGGCCCTGCAGCGTGCGCACGGCACCACCAAGCCGCCCGGCGCGTCCGGCCGCGGCCCGCTGGCCCGCTTCTGCACCACCTTCTGGGCGCAGGCGCTGGCCGAGACGGGAGGCCCCCGATGACGCTGCCCGGACTCGACCGTGCCGACGCCACGGCACTGCTGGACGGGGTCCGCCGCCGGCTGGCCGAGAGCGGTGCCGAACCGACCCCGGCGCGCGTCGCCCAGGCGCTGCGCGACCAGGGCCGGGTCCTCGGTGACGCCGAGGTGCTCGGTGCGGCCGAGCACCTCCGGTCGGAACTCGTCGGCTCCGGCCCGCTGGAGCCGCTGCTCGCCGACCCGAGCGTCACCGACGTCCTGGTGTCCGCCCCCGACCGGGTGTGGGTGGACCGCGGCGGCGGCCTGGAACTGACCCCGGTGGCCTTCCCGGACGCGGCGGCCGTACGGCGTCTCGCGCAGCGGCTGGCGGCCGTCGCCGGCCGCCGGCTGGACGACGCCCGGCCCTGGGCCGACGCCCGGCTGCCCGACGGGACCCGGCTGCACGCGGTGCTGCCCCCGGTGGCCGTCGGCTGCACCTGCCTGTCCCTGCGTGTCGTGCGGCGCCGGGCGTTCACGCTGGGGGAACTCGTCGAGGCGGGCACCGTGCCGCCGGGCGGCGACCGGATCCTGCGGGCGCTGCTCGCCGCCCGGCTGTCCTTCCTCGTCAGCGGCGGTACCGGCAGCGGCAAGACGACCCTGCTGAGCGCGCTGCTCGGCCTGGTCGAACCCGGTGAACGGATCGTGCTCGCCGAGGACTCGGCGGAGCTGGGACCGGACCACCCGCACGTGGTCCGGCTGGAGACCCGGCCGGCCAACCAGGAGGGTGCCGGACTCGTGACCCTGGAGGACCTCGTCCGTCAGGCGCTGCGGATGCGGCCCGACCGGCTGGTCATCGGCGAGGTGCGGGGCCCCGAGGTGGTGCACCTGCTGGCCGCGCTCAACACCGGCCACGAAGGCTGCGGGACCGTGCACGCCAACGCCGCGGCCGACGTGCCCGCCCGGCTGGAGGCGCTCGGCACGGCGGCGGGGCTCGACCGCGCGGCGTTGCACAGCCAGTTGGCGGCCGCGCTGTCGGTGGTGCTGCACCTCGTAAGGGACCGCTCCGGGCGGCGCCGGATCGCCGAGGTGCACGTGCTGGAGCGGGACGACTCGGGGCTGGTGCGGACCGTACCGGCGCTGCGCTGGGGCGTGCGGGCCTTCACCCGGGAGCGGGGCTGGGAGCGGCTGCGGGAGCTGCTGAGCGGAGGGACCTGGAGCGAGCGGGACGAGCGGGACGAGAGGAGCGAGGGACGTGAGCACTGAGGTGTCGATCGGGGCGGCGGTGGTCTGTGCCGGGGTGGCGGCCTGGCTGCTGGCCGAGCGGCAGCACGGGACGCGGCGCGCGAGGCTGCTGCTGGCCGGGCGTGCGGGAGTGGCGGTCGGCCCGCTCTCGTGGAATCGGGTGGTCGCCGAACTGCGGCGGCTGCAGCACCGGTCGCGACCCGAATGGTGGTCACTCGCGGCCGGGCTGCTGCTCGCGCTGCTGGGTTCATCGGTGATTCCGTTCGTCGCGGGGGCGGCCGGGGTGCCGGTGCTGCGCAGGATGCGGCTGGCCCGGATGGCCGGGCGGGCCAGGGAGCGGCGCGTGAACGCGGTGATCGGCCTGTGCGGGGCGCTGGCCGGGGAGGTGCGCGCGGGACGGCAGCCCGGTGAGGCCCTGCTGCGGGCCGCCAGAGACTCCGGCGGGCTGGGGGAGGCGCGGGACGGCGTGGTCGCGGCCGCCCGGTTCGGCGGCGATGTGGCGGGCGCGCTGGCCGTCGCGGCCCGGCAGCCGGGCGCCGAGGGGCTGCTGGGTCTGGCCGCCTGCTGGCGGGTGGCCGTGGACCGGGGCGCGGGGCTGGCGAACGGGCTCGACCGGCTGGACGGAGCCCTCCGCGCCGAACGGGACCAACGGGCGGATCTGCGGGCCCAGCTGTCCGGGGCCCGGGCGACAGCGCTGCTGCTCGCCGCGCTGCCCGCCCTCGGGCTGCTGCTCGGCTCGGCCATGGGCGCCGATCCGTTGCGGGTGCTGCTGCACAGCGGGGCCGGCCTCGGCTGCCTGCTGGCGGGAGCGGTGTTCGAGGGCGCGGGGGTGTGGTGGGCGGGACGGATCGTACGGGGAGCTGAGGCGGTATGAGCGGTGAAGTCGTCCACAGGCTGGGGACACTCGTGGTCTTCCTGCTGAGTCTGGGCTGGGCGGCCCGGTGGCTGGTCATGGCCCGGCGGCGGCGCCGGGCGCGGCGCAGGCTGGCCGAACTGCGGGCCCGGGTGGAGGTCGGATCACGCCCGCCCGTCGCGGTCATGGACACGGTGCGCCGGTGGTTGCCGGTCGCGGGAGCGATGTGCGGGGCGTGGGTGCTGGCCGGCGGCGCGGCCGGCGCGGTCGTGGCGCTCGCCGTCGGCGCGGGGCTGTGGCGGTGGCGGATCCGGCGGGCGGCGGAGGGCCCGGCGGAGGAGGCCGACAGAGCGCTCGCGGCCCGCCAACTCCCGCTTGCGGCGGATCTGCTGGCCGCCTGCATCGCGGCCGGGGCCGGTCCGGTGATCGCCGCCCAGGCGGTGGGAGAGGCCCTCGGTGGGCCTGTCGGAGACGCGCTGGACCGTGGCGCGGCCGAGGTGCGGCTCGGTGGTGAACCGAGCGGCGCCTGGCGCCGGTTGGCCGGGCTGCCAGGTGCGGAAGCGCTGGCCCGGTTGCTGGAACGGGCCGACGAGTCGGGGCTGCCCGCCGCCGGTCCCGTCGCCCGCCTCGCCTCCGACGCCCGCGCGGAGTGGGCCAGGGCGGCCACGGCGCGGGCGCGCCGTGCGGGCGTGCTGGTCTCCGCGCCGGTCGGGCTGTGCTTCCTGCCCGCCTTCATCGCGATCGGTGTGCTGCCCGTGGTGATCGGCCTGGCGGGCGGAGTGATGGGAGGAGGTGGCGGCTGACGGCGACGGCGACGGCGACGGCGGAGGACGCGGCCGCGGGCGACGCGGTGCCGGTGACGGCCCGGGACGCGGACGGCGTGGTCTTGGAAAACGGACGAGAAAGCTGGCACGAAGGGAGTTCGAGGTGCGGAAGAAGGCCGGAAAGCTGTGGGTGTCGGTGCGGGAGCGATGGCGCGCGGACGGCGGGATGGTGACCTCCGAGTACGCGATGGGGATCGTGGCCGCGGTCGGATTCGCGTTGCTGCTCTACGAGGTCGTCACCAGCGGCCAGGTCAAGGCGGAACTGCAGGCCATCGTGAAACGGGCCCTCAGTGCGCGGATGTGAGCGGGGGTCTGACCGCGGGTTCGTGACCGCGGAGTCGGCCGTGGTGCTGTCGGTGCTGGTGGCGTTCAGCATGGCGCTGGTCTGGGGGCTGCTCGTGGTGGCGGCCCAGATCCAGTGCGTGGACGCCGCCCGCACCGGCGCCCGGGCCGCCGCCCGGCAGGACCCGTCCGACGCGGTGGTGAAGGTGACCCGGCAGGCGGCACCGCGCGGCGCGCGGGTGACGGTCGGCCGGGCGGGTGACCAGGTCCGGGTGACGGTGGTGGCCAGACCACCCGTGCTGTCCGGACTGCCGTTCGAGGTACGGGAGGAGGCGGTGGCGGCGGCTGAGGAGACCGTCGGCGCGGGTACCGGCGTCGATACGGGGACTGGAGCCGGAACCGGCGCGGGCACCGGCAATGGCAGGGGCGCTGATGTGGGGACCTCTACCGGCACGGGCGCGGGCAGCGGCAATGGCACCGGCGGCGATACGGGGACCGGTACCGGAACCGGTGGAGGCGCAGGCACGGGCACAGGTGCGGACACCGGTGCCGCTGCTGGAGCGGGTCTCGGCGCAGGCGCCGTGGACGGGCCCGCGAGGGAGCCGGGGTCGTGAGGTGCCGGTGGCGGAAAGTCCGCTGCGGAGCCCGGAGTTCGGATCGGGGCTCCGCCACCGTCTGGAGCGTCGGGGTGATCACCGTGCTGTGCGTGGTGTTCGGCGCCGTGCTCGCCCTGGGGCAGGCGGTCGTGGTCAGACACCGGGCGGCCGGCGGCGCGGATCTGGCGGCGCTCGCCGCCGCGGACCACTGGGCCGAGGGAACCGCCGGCGCCTGTGCCCGGGCGGAACGAGTGGCGACGGCCCAGGGGGTCCGGCTGGCGCGGTGTGTGATCGCGGGTGAGACCTCGGACGTCACTGCGGCCTCGGGACGTGGGCCGTTCGCCGCGGAGGTCAGAGCCAGAGCCGGGCCGCCCGGGCCCCTGCCCCCGACGGCGGGGACAGCCGCGCCGAGACCGTCCCCATGATGCCGAGACCGTCCCGTTGATCGGGAAGGCCCGCCCCGGCCTCTCAGGCATCGGCCGCTCAGCCCTTCAGGCCCCCAGCCCCTCAGGCCGCCAGGCCGCCCGCCCTCCAGCCCCTCAGCCCTCAGCTCTGTCCGCCGAGTCCTCCCGCGGCTTCTCCTCGGGAGCCTCCCGGAGCAGCACCGTGAGGAGCCGTACCGCCCCCCTCTTGTGCAGCGGGTCGTTGCCGTTGCCGCACTTGGGGGACTGGATGCAGGAGGGGCAGCCCGCCTCGCACTCGCAGGAGGCGATGGCCTCCCGGGTCGCGGTGAGCCAGGCGCGGGCGGTGTGGAAGGCGCGCTCCGCGAAGCCCGCGCCCCCCGGATGGCCGTCGTAGACGAACACCGTCGGCAGGAGGGTGTCCGGGTGCAGCGGGACCGACACCCCGCCGATGTCCCAGCGGTCGCAGGTGGCGAACAGGGGGAGCATGCCGATCGAGGCGTGCTCGGCGGCGTGCAGGGAGCCGCCGAGGATCTCCGGGGTGATCCGCGCCTCGTCTAGCTGGTCCTCGGTGACCGTCCACCACACCGCGCGCGTGCGCAGCGTACGAGGAGGGAGGTCGAGCTTCGTCTCACCGAGCACTTCACCCGTGATGAGCCGCCGCCGCAGGAAGGAGACCACCTGGTTGGTGACCTCGACCGAGCCGTAGCAGAGCCGGCCGGAGCCCCAGGGGATCTCGACGTCCGTCTCCAGGACGGAGATCGACGTGGTGTCCCGGGCGACCGTCGAGTACGGCGGGTCGGCCTGTTCGACCAGCGCGACGGAGTCCTCCAGGTCCAGCGAGCGCACCAGGTAGGTGCGGCCCTGGTGCAGGTGCACCGCGCCCTCGTGCACCGCGGAGTGCGCGGCGCCCGCGTCGACCGTGCCGAGCAGACGGCCCGTGCCCGCCTCCACGACCTGCACCGGCCGCCCGCCCGCGCCGCGGATGTCGGTCAGGTCGGCGGCCCGCTCCCGGCGGGTCCAGTGCCAGGCCCGGGTACGGCGGCGCAGCAGCTTCGCGGCCTCCAGCTGGGGCAGCAGCTCCGCGCAGGCGGGACCGAAGAGTTCGAGGTCCTCGTCGGTCAGCGGGATCTCCGCCGCCGCGGCACACAGGTGCGGGGCGAGGACGTACGGGTTGTCGGGGTCGAGGACGGTGGATTCCACCGGTTGGTCGAACAGGGCCTCGGGATGATGGACGAGGAAGGTGTCCAGTGGGTCGTCGCGGGCCACCAGCACCGCCAGGGCGCCCTGTCCGGATCGGCCCGCGCGGCCCGCCTGCTGCCACAGGGAGGCGCGTGTCCCGGGGTACCCGGCGATGAGTACCGCGTCCAGGCCGGAGACGTCCACGCCCAGCTCCAGGGCCGTCGTGGCGGCGAGTCCGAGGAGTTCGCCGGAGTGCAGGGCGCGTTCCAGGGCCCGGCGTTCCTCGGGGAGGTAGCCGCCCCGGTAGGCCGCGACACGCCGGACGAGGGAACGGTCGATTTCGGCCAGGCGCTCCTGGGTGATCACCGAGATCAGCTCGGCGCCGCGCCGGGAGCGCACGAAGGCGACCGAGCGCACGCCCTGCACGGTGAGATCGGTCAGCAGGTCGGCCGTCTCGGCGGTGGCGGTACGCCGGACGGGTGCGCCCTTCTCGCCGTGCAGTTCGGTGAGCGGGGGCTCCCACAGGGCGAAGACCAGCTCGCCGCGCGGGGAGGCGTCGTCGGCGACCTCCACCACCGGCAGTCCGGTGAGCCGGCCGGCGGCCACGGCGGGCTCGGCGGCGGTCGCGGAGGCCAGCAGGAACACGGGCGAGGCGCCGTAGCGCGCGCACAGGCGGCGCAGCCGGCGCAGCACCTGGGCGACGTGCGAGCCGAACACGCCCCGGTAGGTGTGGCACTCGTCGATGACGACGTACTTGAGCGCCTTGAGGAAGGAGGACCAGCGGGGGTGGGAGGGCAATATCCCGCGGTGCAGCATGTCGGGGTTGGTGAGGACGTAGTTCGCGTACTGGCGGATCCACTCCCGTTCCTCGTACGGGGTGTCGCCGTCGTACACGGCTGGGCGTACGGCCCCGGCCAAAGGTTGTGAAAGTTCCTTCACCGAGCGGCACTGGTCCGCCGCGAGCGCCTTGGTGGGCGCCAGGTACAGGGCGGTGGCCCCGCGGCCGTTCGGGGCCTCGGAGCCGTCCAGCAGGGTCGACATGACCGGCACGAGGTAGGCGAGGGACTTGCCGGAGGCGGTGCCGGTGGCGACCACCACCGAGTCGCCGTCCAGGGCGTGCTCGGCGGCCAGGGCCTGGTGGGCCCACGGGTGCTCGATGCCGCACGCCTGCACCGCGGCGATCACCTCGGAGCGAATCCGGTCAGGCCAGACGGCATGCCGACCCGCACGCGGGGGCAAGTGCTCCGTATGAGTGATGCGCGAGGAGCGGCTCGGCCCGGAGGCGAGCCGGTCCAGAACGGTGCCCGGAGACGGGCGGGACGCCGGGTCTGCCACGGGTCGATCGGATCGGTGATTCTTGGCCATCGGCACCGAGTGTGTCACCGGCGTGACGGACAATGGAGCCAAGGCGTCGTGCACGCATGCCGGTAAGTGATTGAATGCCATCGCGGCTGGCGGTGCGCCCCGGGGGCCGCAAGCCGATGTCCC
This sequence comes from Streptomyces sp. NPDC002386, assembly GCF_053593175.1. NCBI lineage: Bacteria > Bacillati > Actinomycetota > Actinomycetes > Kitasatosporales > Streptomycetaceae > Streptomyces > Streptomyces sp. NPDC002386. The sequence goes on along the minus strand of NZ_JBSFBX010000002.1, from coordinate 102,191 downwards.
GAGGGGCGACCGCTCGATAGCAAGGTGCTGGAGGATCCGTGGACCTGTCCCTGTCGACCCGTACCGTCGGCGATCGTACGGTCGTCGAGGTCGGTGGCGAAATCGATGTATACACCGCGCCCAAGCTGCGCGAGCAGTTGGTCGAGCTGGTGAACGACGGGAATTTCCACCTCGTCGTCGACATGGAGGGCGTGGACTTCCTCGACTCCACCGGGCTCGGCGTACTGGTCGGCGGCCTGAAGCGGGTGCGTGCCCATGAGGGCTCGCTGCGCCTGGTCTGCAACCAGGAGCGCATTCTGAAGATCTTCCGCATCACCGGCCTCACCAAGGTGTTCCCGATCCACACCTCGGTCGAGGAAGCGGTGGCGGCCACCGACTGACCCGGCCGGCCACTCGGTCCGGACCGCTCGTCGGTCCGGACACCGGTCGGCCCCGCCCCGGGCCGGTGGGTCCGGGGCCCAGTAGTACAGCAGGGGGTGCGGGCTCTCGGCGGCCCCGCCCCCGTACCGCACGCCCGTAGTCGCGAGGGGGATGCATGGCCACCGTCGAACTCCGCTTCAGCGCGCTGCCCGAGCACGTCAGGACCGCCCGGCTGGTGGCGGCAGCGGTGGCGCGCAGGGCCGGAGTGGACGAGGCCGTTCTCGACGAGGTGCGCCTCGCCGTCGGCGAGGCCTGCTCCCGTGCCGTCGGACTCCATCAGAGCAACGCCATCACGGCACCCGTGAAGGTGGCGCTGATCGAGGACGAGAAGCAGTTCTCCATCGAGGTCGGCGACGAGGCCCCGCACGCCGTTCCCGCCGAGCGAGTGGCCGGCGGAGCCGCCGCGGACGCGGACGTGGAGGCCGAGGAGGACGAGATGGGCCTCGCGGTCATCAGCGGTCTTGTTGACGACGTGGAGGTCACCACGGGCCGGGACGGCGGACTGATCCGCATGAGCTGGCCCACCGCCCCGCCGGCCGTCACGCTCGTCTGAACCCGCGCGCCGCGCGTTCGAACACCGCGTACACCGCGTACACCGCGACGAAGGGCCCTGCTGAGCAGGGCCCTTCTCGCTGTCTCCGGCACGCCCCGGAATTCGTGAAGGAATTCACGATCAATACCCTGATAATTTGATCAAGCATCAATGTGGCCGTCAATGCCTTTGAGGCATTACCTCTTTCGGGTTCGATGGCGGGAACCCGATCATTTGCTGAAGAGCGCCAGAAGGCGAATTCCGTTTACCGTCCCCTGTTTAGATCACTCCGGGGTACCTACAATCCGTCCACATCTTGAGCTCAGCCCAAGCGTCAAGGAGGACGAATGGCGGGGCTTTCTACCCCTCATCAGTTTGGCCACCCCACAACCCTCGCGGCCGCGGTACTGACGCACGACAACCGGATCATCGTGGCGGTGATCGCGGCCGTCGCCCTGGCCGCGCTCGCCGTCGCAGGCGTCCTGGTGCGCCAGGTGCTGGCGGCGGGCGAGGGCACCGACAGCATGAAGGAGATCGCCGGAGCGGTCCAGGAAGGTGCCAAGGCGTATCTCGCCCGGCAGTTGCGCACGCTCGGCGTATTCGCCGTCGTCGTGTTCTTCCTGCTCCTGCTGCTGCCCGCGGACGACTGGAATCAGCGTGCCGGACGATCGGTGTTCTTCCTGATCGGCGCGGTGTTCTCGGCGACCACCGGCTATATCGGCATGTGGCTCGCCGTGCGCGCCAATGTGCGCGTCGCCGCCGCGGCCCGGGAAGCGACCCCGGGCGAAGGCGAACCCGAAAAGGATCTCACCACCGTCTCGCACACCGCGATGAAGATCGCATTTCGCACGGGCGGCGTCGTCGGCATGTTCACGGTGGGGCTCGGCCTGCTGGGCGCCTCCTGCGTGGTGCTGGTGTACGCGGCCGACGCGCCGAAGGTGCTGGAGGGCTTCGGCCTCGGCGCCGCCCTGATCGCCATGTTCATGCGTGTGGGCGGCGGCATCTTCACCAAGGCCGCCGACGTCGGCGCCGACCTGGTCGGCAAGGTCGAGCAGGGCATTCCGGAGGACGACCCGCGCAACGCCGCGACCATCGCCGACAACGTGGGCGACAACGTCGGCGACTGCGCGGGCATGGCGGCCGACCTGTTCGAGTCGTACGCCGTCACCCTGGTGGCCGCGCTGATCCTCGGCAAGGCCGCCTTCGGCGACTCCGGGCTCGCCTTCCCGCTGCTGGTGCCCGCGATCGGTGTGCTCACCGCCATGATCGGCATCTTCGCGGTCGCGCCGCGCCGGTCCGACCGCAGCGGCATGACCGCGATCAACCGCGGCTTCTTCATCTCGGCGGTGATCTCCCTCGTACTGGTCGCGGTCGCGGTCTTCCTCTACCTGCCCGCGAAGTACTCCGACCTGAGCGGTGTCACCGACGCGGCGATCCGCGCCAAGGACGGCGACCCGCGGATCCTCGCCCTGGTGGCGGTGGCGATCGGCATCCTGCTCGCCGCCGTGATCCAGCAGCTCACGGGCTACTTCACCGAGACCAACCGCCGGCCGGTCAGGGACATCGGCAAGACCTCCCTGACGGGCCCGGCCACCGTCGTCCTCGCCGGCATCTCGGTGGGTCTGGAATCGGCCGTCTACACCGCCCTGCTCATCGGGCTCGGCGTGTACGGCGCGTTCCTGCTCGGCGGCACCTCGATCATGCTCGCGCTGTTCGCGGTGGCCCTGGCCGGCACCGGCCTGCTCACCACGGTCGGCGTGATCGTCGCCATGGACACCTTCGGGCCGGTCTCGGACAACGCGCAGGGCATCGCCGAGATGTCCGGTGACGTCCGGGGCGCGGGCGCGCAGGTGCTCACCAACCTGGACGCGGTCGGCAACACCACCAAGGCCATCACCAAGGGCATCGCCATCGCCACCGCCGTCCTCGCGGCATCGGCGCTCTTCGGCTCGTACCGGGACGCCATCACCACCAACGTGCAGGACGTCGGTGCGAAACTCACCGGCCCCGGCTCACCGATGAGCCTGTCGCTGGACATCTCGCAGCCCAACAACCTCGTCGGTCTCATCGCGGGGGCCGCGGTCGTCTTCCTCTTCTCCGGACTGGCCATCAACGCCGTGTCGCGTTCGGCCGGTTCGGTGGTGTTCGAGGTGCGGCGGCAGTTCCGTGAGAAGCCCGGGATCATGGACTTCACCGAGAAGCCCGAGTACGGCAAGGTCGTCGACATCTGCACCAAGGACGCCCTGCGCGAGCTGGCCACACCCGGTCTGCTCGCCGTCATGGCGCCGATCTTCATCGGCTTCACCCTCGGGGTCGGCGCGCTCGGCTCCTACCTCGCGGGCGCGATCGGTGCGGGCACGCTGATGGCGGTGTTCCTCGCCAACTCCGGCGGCGCCTGGGACAACGCCAAGAAACTGGTGGAGGACGGCCACCACGGCGGCAAGGGCAGCGAGGCCCACGCCGCCACGGTGATCGGCGACACGGTCGGCGACCCCTTCAAGGACACCGCGGGGCCGGCGATCAACCCGTTGCTGAAGGTCATGAACCTGGTCTCGCTGCTCATCGCGCCCGCGGTGATCAAGTTCTCCTACGGCGACGACAGGAACCTCGGTGTGCGGATCGGCATCGCGATCTTCGCGCTGCTGGTGATCATCGTCTCGGTGTACGTCTCCAAGCGGCGCGGCATCGCCGTCGGCGACGACGAGAGCGCCGAGCGGGTCTCCAACTCGGCTGACGCGGCGGTGGTTTCGTAGTCCGCTTCCACCGGTCCTGCGCAACGGGCGGGCGGGCGGCACGTGCTGACGTGCCGCCCGCCCGCTGCGTGCGCGGTGCCGGCCCGGCCGTGAGCCTTCTCTCCCATGGTGCGAAGAATCACAAAAGCAGACTTACGGGACCTTCGGCATGTGGGGGTCGTCGTCATGCCGTGTAGATTCCGGGGGCCGAGAGCCATGGAAGGGACCGATCCGGTGAACAAGAAGCTCACGGCCGCACTGTCCGGCGGTGCGGTACTGGTAGTGGCGTTGTCGGGCTGCAGCGGCAGCGAGGACAGCGGCCCCGACCCCAAGCTGGTCGCCTGGGCCAAGACGGTGTGCGACGCGGTACCGGGGCAGGACGCCAAGATCAGGGAGGCGAACGCCTCGATCGCCAAGATAGCCACGGACAGCAACCTGCCGCCCAAGACCGCCAAGAGCACGTACGCGTCGGCGTTCCAGGACATGGCCGACGGCTACAAGGGACTGGCCGCCGCCATCAACAGCGCCGGAGCGCCTCCCGGGGTCGACGGCGGTGCCAAGCGGCAGAAGGACGCCGCCAAGAACCTCACCAGCCTCGCCACGGCGTACGGCGACCTGAAGAAGAAGGTCGACGGCCTCGACACCAAGGACCAGGGCAAGTTCGCCAAGGGCCTGCACGAGGTCGCCGACCAGACGAAGCAGATCGGCGAGCAGAGCAACAGCGGCACGGAGGCGCTGAAGCGGCTGGAGCAGGGCGATGTGAAGGAGGCGATCGCCAAGCAGCCGAGCTGCAAGGTCGCCGCATCGGGCTCCGCCCCCGCGTCGGCCACGACCGGCTGACCCGGCGTACGGACACCGCGGGACGCGGGCGGGCGGCCGCCGGACACGGGCGGCCGGCCCGCGCCGAGGCGGTCCCGGCCGGCCGCGCCGGGCCACAATGGGGGCGTGACTGACTCCGGCCTCGCCCCTCTGCCCGCCACCGACCGGCCAGACGTCGCCGCACTCCTGCGCGACGCCCTGCTCGCCGCCTCCTTCACCGCCGACGGGCTGCTCGATCTGCTCGGCGCCCCCGCCTACGCGGCGCTGGCCCGCAGCGAGACCGTGCCCGCGCTCCGGGCCACCCGCGGCGACACGCCGCTGGAGACGCTCGTACGCCTCTTCCTGCTCCAGCAACCGGTGCCCCGCGCGCGCGTGGCGGCCGTTCTGCCGGTCGAGGAGGCGCTGGAGGGCGGCTGGCTCCGCCCGGTGGCCGGTGACGAGGTCGCCGCGACCGTGGACGTGCGCCCCTACGGCGGCCCCGACGGCGAGGACTGGTTCATCGTGTCCGACCTGGGCTGCGCGGTCGGCGGCGCGGGCGGCATCGGCCGGCGGGACGAGGGCGTGGTCCTGGGCGTCGGCGGCGCCTCAATGACCCTGGCCGGCATCACCGTGCGCACACCCGTCGCCTCGGCGCTCGACCTCGGCACGGGTTCCGGCATCCAGGCACTGCACGCCTCCTCGCACGCCACGCGCGTGACGGCGACCGACGTCAACCCGCGCGCGCTGCACATCACCGCGCTCACCCTGGCGCTCTCCGGCGCGTCCGCCGCGGACCTGCGCGAGGGCTCGCTGTTCGAGCCGGTCCGGGACGACGAGACGTTCGACCTGATCGTGTCCAACCCGCCCTTCGTGATCTCTCCCGGCGCCCGGCTGACGTACCGCGACGGTGGCATGGGCGGGGACGATCTGTGCCGCTCGCTCGTTCAGCAGGCGGGGGAACGACTCAACGAGGGCGGGTTCGCGCAGTTCCTCGCCAACTGGCAGCACGTCGCGGGGGAGGAGTGGCAGGACAGGCTCAGGTCGTGGGTGCCGCGCGGGTGCGACGCCTGGATCGTGCAGCGCGAGGTGCAGGACGTCACGCAGTACGCCGAGCTGTGGCTCAGGGACGCCGGCGACCACCGCGGTGACCCGGCGGAGTACCAGGCACGCTACGACGCCTGGCTCGACGAGTTCGAGGCGCGCAAGGTCAAGGCGATCGGCTTCGGCTGGATCACCCTGCGCAGGACCGGGGCGGCGGAGCCCTCGGTCACCGTGGAGGAGTGGCCGCACTCGATCGAACAGCCGCTGGGGGAGGCGATCCGGGCCCACTTCGACCGCCTCGAATACCTCCGGGACCACGACGACGCCGCCCTGCTCGAAGGCCGGTTCAGGCTGACCGCCGAGGTGGTCCAGGAGCAGGTCGGGCTGCCCGGGGCCGAGGACCCCGAGCACGTGGTGCTGCGTCAGCACCGCGGTATGCGCCGCGCCACGAAGGTGGACACGATCGGCGCGGGCTTCGCGGGCGTGTGCGACGGCTCGCTGAGTGCCGGCCGCATCCTCGACGCGATCGCCCAGCTCGTCGGAGAGGACCCGGTCCTGCTGCGCGACCGCACCCCCGCGCAGATCCGGCTGCTGGTCGAGCAGGGCTTCCTGGAACCGGAGCACTAGCCGGACACGGGGCGCGGCCCGGTCGGCGCGGAGGGGCGGCCGCCTCCACATGGCTCCCCCGCCGGGTCCGCGCCCGACTGCCCTGGACGCCGCCGCCATAGGTCCGCGCCCCGCTGCCGTGGTCCTGCGTCCCGTCGCGGGGGTCCGTGCCCGACTGCCGTGGACCCCGTCGCCGGGGGTCCGTGCCCCGCTGCCGCGGCTCTGCGTCCCGTCGCCGGGTCCGCGCCCCGCTGCCGTGGGCCTACGTCCCGCCGCAGGGCCCGTGTCCGACTGCCCTGGACGCCGCCGCCGTAGGTCCGCGCCCCGCTGCCGACGACCTGCGTCCCGCCGGTGTGGGCCCGTGCCTCTCTGCCGAGGGCCCGCGCCCCACTGCCGTGGATCGCGCCCCGCCGCCGTAGACCCGGTCCCCGAGCCGTCGTAGCCGTGTCCGGACCGGTGTCGTATGCCGGTGGCACGGGCCGGAACGCGCCGGTGCCGGTAAAACGGCCGGAAAAATACGGGGGCGGTCCCGGACGGGGTGCGTTCGCGCGCCTGTTCGGTGGCCCGGGGGTCTTCCGTTCACCCCGATGTCGCCGGCCCGTTCCCCGCGCGTGCCACTCTCCCCGCGCTGGGTACGGCGGGCGGCTGGCAAGGGGCGGACGGGGTCATGGAGAGCGGACCGGCGATCTTCGCGGGATTGGTGTTCGCCCTGTTCGGGGGCGCCCTGCTGGTGTGGACCGGCATCCGGGTACGGCACCGTGAACCGGTCTCCCAGGGTGTGAGCCCGGTCGCATCGGCCGCCCTCGCCGGTACCGCCGCGGTCGTCGCGCTGGGCCTCGCCGCGTACTGCCTGACCCGCCTCTGACGTCGGCGGCCGTGGTGGCGCCCGGGTAATAGGAGCGTCACGCTCCGGACAGGGCGGCGGGGGCCGCCGCGGAGTCCGGGCGGCAGGAATGCCGGTAGTCGGGTTACCGTTCGAGTGGCCGTTGTGGGCTTTTCCCGTTTGACACGGGGGCGGGATGTACCGTCACACTCCGCAGCGTCACACGAGCCAGAAGCACGCCGTGACCCCGGGACGAAGGCCCGGGGGGAGCGGTCGGCGTCGACCGGAGAGAAGAGCGAAGTTGTCCCCGACCAGCGAGACCGCACAGGGCGGCCGCCGACTCGTCATCGTCGAGTCGCCTGCCAAGGCGAAGACGATCAAGGGCTACCTGGGCCCCGGCTACGTAGTCGAAGCGAGCGTCGGGCACATCCGCGACCTTCCGAACGGTGCCGCGGAGGTGCCCGAGAAGTACACCGGCGAGGTGCGCCGGCTCGGCGTGGACGTCGAGCACGACTTCGAGCCGATCTATGTCGTCAACGCCGACAAGAAGGCACAGGTCAGGAAGCTCAAGGATCTGCTCAAGGACTCCGACGAGCTCTTCCTCGCCACCGATGAGGACCGCGAGGGCGAGGCCATCGCGTGGCACCTCCTGGAGGTCCTGAAGCCCAAGGTCCCGGTCAAGCGGATGGTCTTCCACGAGATCACCAAGGACGCGATCCGCGAGGCCGTCGCCAACCCGCGTGACCTCAACCAGCGCATGGTCGACGCCCAGGAGACCCGCCGCATCCTCGACCGCCTCTACGGCTACGAGGTCTCGCCGGTCCTGTGGAAGAAGGTCATGCCGCGTCTGTCGGCCGGCCGTGTCCAGTCCGTCGCGACCCGGCTCGTCGTCGAGCGTGAACGCGAGCGCATCGCCTTCCGCTCCGCCGAGTACTGGGACCTGACGGGCACCTTCGCGACCGGCCGCGCCGGAGACCCGTCGGACCCGTCGTCGCTGGTCGCGCGTCTGCAGACCGTCGACGGCAGGCGGGTCGCGCAGGGCCGCGACTTCGACTCCCTGGGGCAGCTCAAGAGCGCGAACACCCTGCACCTCGACGAGGTCAACGCCCGCGCCCTCGCCGCCGCGCTGGAGAACACCCGCTTCTCCGTGCGCTCCGTCGAGTCCAAGCCCTACCGCCGCTCGCCGTACGCCCCGTTCCGTACGACGACGCTGCAGCAGGAGGCCAGCCGCAAGCTCGGTTTCGGCGCGAAGGCGACGATGCAGGTCGCCCAGAAGCTGTACGAGAACGGCTACATCACGTACATGCGTACGGACTCCACGACGCTGAGCGACACCGCCGTGGCGGCTGCCCGCGCCCAGGTCACGCAGCTCTACGGGGCCGACTACCTGCCGGACCGGCCGCGTACCTACGCCGGGAAGGTCAAGAACGCGCAGGAGGCGCACGAGGCGATCCGCCCCTCGGGTGATCGTTTCCGCACCCCGGCCGAGACCGGCCTGACCGGCGACCAGTTCAAGCTCTACGAGCTGATCTGGAAGCGGACCGTCGCCTCCCAGATGAAGGACGCGACCGGGAACAGCGTGACCGTGAAGATCGGCGGCACCGCCGCCGACGGCCGGGACGTCGAGTTCAGCGCGTCCGGCAAGACGATCACCTTCCACGGCTTCCTCAAGGCCTACGTCGAGGGCGCCGACGACCCGAACGCCGAGCTGGACGACCGCGAGCGCCGGCTGCCGCAGGTCGCCGAGGGCGACGCGCTGTCCGCCGAGGAGATCACGGTCGACGGCCACGCCACCAAGCCCCCGGCCCGCTACACCGAGGCCAGCCTGGTCAAGGAGCTCGAGGAGCGGGAGATCGGCCGCCCGTCGACGTACGCGTCGATCATCGGCACGATCCTCGACCGCGGCTACGTGTTCAAGAAGGGCACGGCCCTGGTGCCGTCCTTCCTGTCCTTCGCCGTCGTCAACCTGCTGGAGAAGCACTTCGGCCGGCTCGTCGACTACGACTTCACCGCCCGCATGGAGGACGACCTCGACCGCATCGCCCGCGGCGAGGCGCGTGCCGTGCCGTGGCTGAAGCGGTTCTACTTCGGCGAGACGGTGCCGGACAGCGGCTTCGCCGCGGGTGCGGCGGACGCCGGCAACGGCGACGGGGACCACCTCGGCGGCCTCAAGGAGCTGGTGACCGACCTGGGCGCGATCGACGCGCGCGAGGTGTCCTCCTTCCCGGTGGGCAACGACATCGTGCTGCGGGTGGGCCGCTACGGCCCCTACATCGAGCGCGGCGAGAAGGACACCGAGCAGCACCAGCGCGCCGACATCCCGGCCGACCTGGCACCCGACGAGCTGACCGTCGACCTGGCCGAGGAACTGCTGGCCAAGCCGAGCGGCGACTTCGAGCTGGGCACCGACCCGGCGAGCGGCCACCAGATCGTCGCCAAGGACGGCCGCTACGGCCCCTACGTCACCGAGGTGCTCCCCGAGGGCACCCCGAAGACCGGCAAGAACGCGGTGAAGCCGCGGACGGCCTCCCTCTTCAAGTCGATGTCGCTGGACACGGTGACCCTCGACGACGCGCTGCGGCTGATGTCGCTGCCGCGTGTCGTCGGCACCGACGCGGAGGGCGTCGAGATCACCGCGCAGAACGGCCGCTACGGCCCGTACCTGAAGAAGGGCACGGACTCGCGCTCGCTGCAGGCCGAGGAGCAGCTCTTCACGATCACGCTGGAAGAGGCGCTGGCGATCTACGCCCAGCCGAAGCAGCGTGGCCGGGCCGCCGCCAAGCCCCCGCTGAAGGAGCTGGGCGAGGACCCGGTCTCCGCCAAGCCGGTCGTGGTGAAGGACGGCCGCTTCGGGCCGTACGTCACCGACGGGGAGACCAACGCGACCCTGCGCTCCGGCGACAGCGTCGAGACGATCACCCCGGAGCGCGGCTTCGAGCTGCTCGCCGAGAAGCGGGCGAAGGGCCCCGCGAAGAAGACGGCGAAGAAGGCCACCGCGAAGAAGGCCGCTCCCGCGAAGAAGACCGCCGCCAAGAAGACGGCGGCGAAGAAGACGGCGGCGGCCGCGAAGAAGACCACGGCCAAGAAGACGACCGCGAAGAAGGCGACGGCCTCCAAGGCGACGGCCTCGGGCACGGAGGACTGACACCCCGCCGGACCGCCGGCCGGACCGTCACTCCGGCCGGCACCGGCTCTGACCTGGGCCTCGGCTCGGGCTTCGGCTTCGCGAAACGAACGCCCCGGCACCACTTCGGTGTCGGGGCGTGAACACGTCAGGAGTGGTGGGTGTGGTGTCGGCGCCTGCGGATAGGCTGAACGCATGACGCGAGCCGAGCAGCCAACGGCCCCCACGCCAGCACCGGACGACGCCCTGGTCGCGGACTCCCGCGAGCGCGCCGTCCGCTCACTGCTGCGCCGACCTCAGGTGAAGCGCCTGTGGAGCGCGCAGCTGGTGAGCGGGGTCGGTGACTGTCTCGCCCTTCTCGTGCTGATCGTCCTGGTCCTCCAGGCGGCCATCGCAGAGGGCTCCTTCGGCGGGGGGTACCGCGGCGCGGCGTTCGCGGTGGCGACCGTCTTCGCGGCGCGCATCCTCGCCACCCTGCTCTTCGGCGCCGTCCTGCTCGGCCCGTTGACCGCGCTCACCGCCGAGGAGGGCCCGCTCGACCGCCGCTGGACCATGGTCGGCGCCGACGGCCTGCGGGTCGTCCTGCTGATCGTCGCGCCCCTGTGGATCGACTGGATCCCGGACAACGCGCTCGCCGTGCTACTGGTCACCGTCTTCGTCACCGGTGTCGCCGAGCGGCTGTGGACGGTGTGCCGGGAAAGCGCGGCCCCCGCCCTGCTGCCGGCCCCGCCCCCGGAGGGCGCGACGGTACGGCCGCTGCCGGACCACCTGGACGCCCTGCGCCGGCTCGCGCTGCGCACCGCCTTCCTGGCCGTCCCGCTGGCCGCCGCCGTCCTGGTCGTGGCCGCCCTGCTGAACAACCTGCTCGGCACCGGCGTGGCCTGGTTCGACCAGCACCAGGCGGCCCTCGGCTCCTATGTCGCGGCGGGCCTGTTCGCCGCGTCCCTGTCCGTGCTGACCTCCCTGGAGCTGCCCGGCACGCGCACCCCGCGCGCGCGGTCCCCGCTGGAGGGGCTGCGCCGCCCGCGCACCGGCACCGGTGTCGACAAGGGCCGCACCGGCGCCATCCCGCTGCTCGTCCCGGCCTGCGCCGCCGTCGCCGGAGCCATCGCCGCCGCCGTCGCGGTGTGCGTGCTGCACGCCAAGGACCTGGGTGGCGGCCCGGTCCTCTACGGCCTGCTGGTCCTCGGTCTGACCGGCGGCGTCGCCGTCGGCATCCGCACCGCGCCCTCGGTGCTGCCCTCGCTCTCGCGGCGCCGGCTCCTCGCGCTCGCCATCGCCTTCACTGGCATCGCCCTGCTGGCCGCCGGGCTGGTCCCGGACGTCACCACCGTGCTGCTGATCGTCACGCTGGCCGGCGTCGGCGCGGGCATCGCGGCCAACACCGGGCACGCGCTGCTGGACCAGGAGACCGAGGAGTACCGCAGGGCGCGCACCACCGAGCACCTGCACGCGGTCGTACGCGTCTTCATAGCGCTCGGTGCCCTGATCGCCCCCGTCGTCGCGGGGCTCATCGGCCCGCACCGGCTGGAGAACGGCAAGTTCGTCTTCGCGCACGGCGGAGCCTCGTTCACGCTGATGCTGGTCGGCGCGCTGCTGCTGCCGGTGGCCGTGATCGTCCTGGCCAAGGCCGACGACCGCTCCGGCGTCCCGCTGCGGCACGACCTCAAGGACGCGCTGCTCGGCGGCGACGACCCGGTCACCGCCCAGGCGGCGGGCGGCTTCTTCATCGCCCTGGAGGGCGGCGACGGCGCCGGCAAGTCCACCCAGGCCGAGGCCCTCGCCGAGTGGATCCGGGCCAAGGGCCACGAGGTCGTACTCACCCGCGAACCGGGCGCCACCCCCGTCGGCAAGCGGCTGCGGTCGATCCTGCTGGACGTGTCCTCGGCCGGCCTGTCGCACCGCGCGGAGGCGCTGCTGTACGCGGCCGACCGCGCCGAGCACGTCGACACCGTCGTCCGGCCCGCCCTGGAGCGCGGCGCCGTCGTCATCTCCGACCGGTACATCGACTCGTCCGTCGCCTACCAGGGCGCGGGCCGCGACCTGTCGCCGACCGAGGTCGCCCGCATCAACCGGTGGGCCACCAACGGACTCGTCCCGCACCTCACCGTCCTGCTGGACGTCTCGCCCGAGGCCGCTCGCGAGCGGTTCACCGAGGCCCCGGACCGGCTCGAGTCGGAGCCGGCCGAGTTCCACGCGCGCGTGCGGGCCGGTTTCCTCACCCTCGCCGCCTCCGACCCCGGCCGCTACCTGGTCGTGGACGCGGGGCAGGAGCCCGAGGCCGTCACCACCGTGATCCGGCACCGGCTCGACACCGTGCTGCCGCTGTCCGAGGCCGAGATCAAGGCCCAGGAGGAGGCGCGGAAGAAGGCCGAGGAGGAGGCGCGGAAGAAGGCCGAGGAGGAGGCGCGCCGCAAGGCCGAGGAGGAGCGCCTGGAGCGTGAGCGCCAGGAGCAGCTCGCCAAGCTGCGCGCCGAGGAGGAGGAGCGCAAGCGCCGCGAGCTGGAGGAGGCGCAGCGCCGCGAGGCCGAACGGCAGGCGGAGGAGGCCCGGCAGCGGGCCGAGGAGGCCGCCCGCCGCGCCGAGGAGGAGCGGCAGCGGCTGCTAGCCGAGGAGAAGGCCCGCGCCGAGGAGGAGGCCCGCCGCCGGGCCGAGGAGGAACGCCGGCGCCGGCAGGCCGAGGAGGAGGCCCGGCAGCGCGCCGACGAGGAGGCGCGGCAGGCCCGCCTGCGTGCCGAGGAGGAGGCACGGCGCCTGGACAAGCAGCGGAAGGCCGAGGAGGCGCTGCTGCGTGCCGAGGAGGCCCGCCGGCAGGCGGCCGAGGCGGCCGCGGCCGCCGACACCGCCGCCCGCAGGCCCGGCACGCCGCAGCCGAAGGTTCCCGGCATGACGCCCGACGCGGCGACCGTGGCCACGCCGGTGGTTTCGCCGGGGTCGGCGGAGACGGTGCCCACGCCCGTGGTCTCGCCGGGCGCCGACGAGACGGCGGTGCTGCGGCCGGTGCGCGAGGAGCGCGCCGAGGACGCCCGGACGGCGGGCCGCGCCTCCGACTCCGAGGTGACGGCCCAGCTGCCGCAGCCGCCGGCCCCCTCCGGCGCCGCGGACGAGACGGCCGTACTGCCGCCTGTGCCGTCCGGTAGCGCCGACGAGACCGCCGTGCTGCCGCCGGTCCGGGACGAAGACCCCGCGCACCGCGTGCCGCCCGGCTACTTCCGGGACGACTCCCGTGACGGGCACAATGCCGCCCGTCCCGACGGCGGCGAGGACCGCACGCGGGAGATGCCCCAGATCGGCGCCGACGGCACACCCCGGAGCCGCCCCCGGCCCGACTGGGCCGAGGAGACCCCGCTGGACGATCTGCCGTCCCTGGCGGACGAACTGCTCGGGTCCTACGGCGACCGGGAGCCGGAGCGGGACGAGTCCGGCGACGAAGAGCCCCCCAGGCGGCGCGGCCGCGGCCGGCGCGGCTGAGCGCGGACGCCGGAAGCACACCGGCCGGCCCGCCGAAACGGGCCCGCCGGGCGAGGAACACCGGGCGGCGCCCGCCGGACCCCACGGGGTACCGGCGGGCGCCGCCGTCGTTGTCAGCGGCCGCCCGCACAATGGAGGGCGGAACGCGGAGTGTGACGGAAGGACGGCGTGACCCATGACCGTGTGGGACGACCTCGTCGGACAGGACAAGGTGAGCGCGGTGCTCGACGGTGCCGCGCGGGACGCCGACGCCCTCGTCACGGCCGCCGCCACGGACCGGCCGCCGCCGGAGGCGTCGAGGATGACGCACGCTTGGCTGTTCACCGGCCCGCCCGGAGCCGGCCGGAACCAGGCGGCACGGGCCTTCGCCGCGGCCCTGCAGTGCGTGAGCCCCGACCGGGCCCTCGGCGGCGCCCCCGGCTGCGGCTTCTGCGACGGTTGCCACACCGCGCTGCTCGGCACCCACGCCGACGTCAGCGCGGTGGCCGCCGTGGGCGCCGAGATCCTCGTGCGGGACATGCGGGACACGGTCCGCAAGTCGTACACCGCCCCGGCCAACGGCCGCTGGCAGATCATCCTGGTCGAGGACGCCGAGCGGCTCAACGAGAAGTCGGCGAACGCCGTCCTCAAGGCCGTGGAGGAGCCCGCGCCCCGCACGGTGTGGCTGCTGTGCGCCCCCTCGGTCGAGGACGTCCTGCCCACGATCCGCTCCCGCTGCCGCCACCTGAACCTGCGCACGCCCTCGGTGGAAGCCGTCGCCGACATGCTCGTACGCCGTGACGGCATCGAACCCGGGGCCGCCATGGCCGCCGCGCGGGCCACCCAGGGCCATGTCGACCGGGCCCGCCGCCTGGCGACCGACCCGGCCGCCCGCGAGCGCCGGGCCGCCGTGCTCAGGCTCCCGCTGCGGCTGGACGAGATCGGTGCCTGCCTCAGAGCGGCCCAGGAACTGGTCGACGCGGCCGCCGAGGACGCCAAGCAGCTCGCCGAGGAGATGGACGGCAAGGAGACCGAGGAGCTGAAGGCGGCGCTGGGCGCGGCCCAGGGCGGCCGGCTGCCGCGCGGCACGGCGGGGGCGGTGAAGGACCTCGAGGAGATGCAGAAGCGCCGCAGGACCCGCACCCAGCGCGACAGTCTCGACGTCGCCCTCGGCGACCTCACCGGCTTCTACCGCGACGTCCTCGCCCTCCAGCTCGGCTCCCGGGTCGCGATCGCCAACGGCGACACCGAGGACGCCCTGGACCGGCTGGCCCGCGGCAGCAGCCCGGAGGCCACGCTGCGCCGCATCGAGGCGATCGCCGCCTGCCGGGATGCCCTCGACCGCAACGTCGCCCCGCTGCTCGCGGTGGAGGCGATGACGATGGCACTGCGGGCCGGGTGAGCCGGGCGTACGTCGGTTGACGGACTCCGTCCTCCGTACGAGGCCACCCTCCGTACGCCGCGTACTCAAAGCATTGCTCAGCGTTACGATCGCCTGATGCACACCTGGCCCTCCCTCCGCCGTCCCCAACGGACCGGCCGGACCCGCACCGGCCCGCGTGCCGGAACCCGATCCCGGGTGACGACCCGTGTCACGGGCGCCCTGATCGCGGCCGCCGCGCTGCTCGTCTCCGCCTGCTCCGCCGGGGGCTCGACCACGACGTCCACCGGTGCGGCGGAGGCGGCGCTGGCCGCGCTGCCGCGGGCCACGCCCGCCCCGCTGGCCCCCTACTACAACCAGCACCTGCGCTGGCGGGACTGCGGTGTCCCCGGCTTCCAGTGCGCCACGATGAAGGCGCCGCTGGACTACTCCGACCCCGGCGCGGGCGACATCAAGCTGGCCGTCGCGCGCAAGAGCGCCACCGGCAAGGACAGGCTCGGCTCACTGCTGGTCAACCCGGGCGGCCCGGGCGGCTCGGCCATCGGCTACCTGGAGCAGTACGCGGGCATCGGCTTCCCCGCCGAGGTCCGCTCGCTCTACGACATGGTCGCGATGGACCCGCGCGGCGTGGCGCGCAGCGAGCCGGTCGAGTGCCTCGACGGGCGCCAGATGGACACCTTCACCCAGACCGACACGACCCCCGACGACCGTCAGGAGACGAACGCGCTGGTCGGGCAGTTCCGCAAGTTCGCGGAGAGCTGCGGCGCGCGCTCGGCGCGGCTGCTGCGGCACGTGTCCACCGTCGAGGCCGCGCGGGACATGGACATCCTGCGGGCGGTGCTCGGCGATCGGAAGCTGAACTACGTGGGGGCGTCGTACGGCACCTTCCTCGGCGCGACGTACGCCGGCCTGTTCCCGGACCGGGTGGGCCGGCTGGTCCTGGACGGCGCGATCGACCCCTCCCTCGACTCCCGCAGGGTCAACCTGGAACAGACGGCCGGCTTCGAGACGGCGTTCAAGGCGTTCGCGGAGGACTGCGTGCACCGGTCCGACTGCCCGCTCGGCGGCAAGGGCACGACTCCCGCGCAGGTCGGCGACCATCTCAAGGCCTTCTTCCGCAAGCTGGACGCCCATCCCATCCCGGCGGGCGACGCGAGCGGCCGCAAGCTCGGCGAGTCGCTGGCCACCACCGGGGTGATCGCCGCGATGTACGACCAGGCGGCCTGGGGGCGGCTCCGCGAGGCGCTGACCTCCGCGATGCGGAAGAACGACGGCGCGGACCTGCTCGCCCTCTCGGACAGCTACTACGAACGCGACGCGAAGGGCCAGTACAGCAACCTGATGATGGCCAACGCCGCCGTGAACTGCCTCGACCTGCCGCCCGCCTTCACCGGCCCGGCGCAGGTGGAGCAGGCGCTGCCCACGTTCGAGAAGGCGTCCCCGGTCTTCGGCGAGGGCCTGGCCTGGGCCTCGCTGAACTGCGCGTACTGGCCGGTCAGGGCCACCGGCGAGCCGCACCGGATCGAGGCCGGGGGCGCCGCCCCCATCGTGGTCGTCGGCACCACCCGTGACCCGGCGACGCCGTACCGCTGGGCCCAGGGCCTGGCCGCCCAGCTCTCCTCGGGCCGCCTGCTCACCTACGTCGGCGACGGCCACACCGCCTACGGCCGCGGCAGCGCCTGCATCGACTCGGCGATCAACGCCTATCTGATCAACGGAACCCCGCCGCCCCCAGGAAAACGCTGCTCATAGCCCCTGTGCCCGCCCCGGAGCCCACCGCTCCGGGGCGGGTACGAAGCACCCCGCGAAACTGTGTAGACTTACCGACGTTGCTGATCGCACCATAGTGCGGACAGCGCGCCGCTTTAGCTCAGATGGCCAGAGCAACGCACTCGTAATGCGTAGGTCTCGGGTTCGAATCCCGAAAGCGGCTCCATCGGAGACCAGGTCGCGTGAAGCGTGGCCTGGTCTTTTTCGTTGCTCGCCGCCGGGTCAGGGGCGTCCGCGGGGCACGAGGGCAATGCGGAAGTGCCCCCGGCGCGACTGCGCGGGGGTACTTGCGCGGGGCCGGTCAGAGGGCGTCGACGCCGCTCACCCTCCAGCCGTCGGAGGTGCGGGTGAGCGTCATGCGCACCCGGTTCAGGTCCAGCCGGGGCTTCGAGACCTGAGTGCTCCGGGTGACCTGGTTGACGAAGAGCAGGACGACGGCACGGTCCGGTGTGGCCGAGACGACGGACGCGGCCGGGGCGCCGCCGTCCGCGGGTGTGGCCACGGTCGCCTTCACCACCCCGTGGTACTTCGTCGCGGTCGGCGCGACCACGGCCTTCGTGGTCTTGCCGTACTGGTCGCGGAAGTGCCCGGTCAGCAGGGTGCGGGCCCGGGAGAAGTCCCGGTCCAGGTGCCGGTAGTCGTAGGAGAGCACGACCGGCGCCGCGTTCCGCGCGGCCGCGAGGGCCTCGCCGCGGGCCTGCTCCGCCTGCCGGCCTTGCCGGTACTGCCACCCGAGTACGGCGGCCGCGGCCAGGGCCGCCACGAGGACGACGCCCAGCACCGCGGGAAGCGCGCGCGGCGCGGCCCGGCGCGGGGGTGCGGCTTCCTCCGGCCTCTCGTCGAACGACTCCACCGGTTCCAACGGCGCGGGCGGTTCGGACGGCTCGGGCCGCTCGGCGGAGTCGGGCTCCGGCGGGCGCCGCCGGCCGTTCGCCGGGGGCTCGACGAGCAGGTCGCGGCCGGCGGTGGTCCGCTCCTCCCGGCGGGCGCCGCGCTCGGGCTGGGCGGGCCGTCCGGCGCGCTTGGCCGCCGCGCGGGCGGCCGCGGTCATGGTGCGGCGGGCCGGTGAGCCGGTGCCGCGGGTCCGAGCGGTCGGGTTCGCCACGGTGTCTCTCCTCATCGATGGACTCACGGTCCGGTCAGCCCACGAACGCGACGTCGGAGGTCAGCCAGCGGCCGGACACACGCGCGAGGTCGAGCTGGAGCCGGTAGGTGCGCGCCTGGCCCTCGGGCGCGGCGGTGTTGGTCACCTTGCTGTCGGCCACGACCAGGACCCGGGCCGAGTGGTCGTCGGACCGCACGATGCCCGCTTCCAGGACCTGCCCCTCGGACACCGACCTGTTCTGCCCGACCAGCTTCGTCAGCTGCGCGGTCTGGGCGGCGAACTCCTTCTTGAACTCTCCGGTGGCACCCTTCAGCACGTCGCCGCTGTCCCGGTCGTAGTGCCGGTAGTCGAGCGAGGTGAAGTTCAGCGCCGACTGGCGGGCGGCCGCCAGGATGTCCTGACGGCGCTGTTCCGCCGCGTGCTGGCCGGACAGCCTCAGGCCCAGCCAGACACCCGGCACGGTCGTCAGCACGGTCGCGGCGACGAGCGCCGCCGACAGCAGCCTCACGCGTCCGCCCCTCACGCCATCGGTCCCACGAGCAGCCATTGCCACGACTCCTTTCCGAACACGGTCTGTTCCCCGCCGGTCGAGCCGATCTCGACGGGCGTTGCGTCCGGGCCGGTCACGGTGCCGGTCTCCGGGTCGTACGGGGCCACGAACGCGGCCTGGCCGGCGCCGTACCGGCCGGCCGCCGCGCCGGGCGCGTTCTGCGCTCCGCGCACGGAGGTCTCGCTGCCGCGCGGCACCGTGCAGCGCGCCTCGGTGTTCGCCGGGCGCGTGCCGGTGTCGGCGGGGTCGCGCCGCCGGGTGCCGTAGCCCCGCGTGCACGCGGGAGGGTCGTCGGCGTTCACGGTCAGGCCGAAGTGGGTGGTGCCGTCGCCGGGGATGACCGTGTAGCTGCCCGCGACATTGAGCGGGAGCGTGACCAGGGCCTGCTCGACGCCGGGCAGCCTCGCCACGGTGATCTGGCCCCCGCTGATGAGGTTGGCCAGCAGGACCGGCACCTGCGGCCGCGTGGACCTCAGCAGGGAGTCGACCTCCCGCGCGGCGGGCGCCGTGTTGCCGATCAGCCGGCGCAGATCGCCGTCGCTCGACTTCAACTGACGTGTGAGGGACGCCAGATCACGGGAGAACGACTTGATGGCAGAGCCCCGGTCGGCCTGCGTCTTGAGCACCTTCCGCGAGTCCTCGACCAGCGAGACGGTCTGGGGAAGCGACTCCGACGCCGACTCCACCAGTGCGTCGCCGGAGTCCACCAGCCGGCTCAGGTTCGGTCCGGTGCCGGCGAACGCCTTGCCCAGCTCGTCGACGGTGACCCGCAGATCGTCCTTGCCGACGGAGCCGACGAGCCGGTCGAGGCCGACGACCAGGTCGGTGACCGGCAGCGGGGTCCGGGTCCGGCCGCGCGGGATCGGGGTGCCGTCCACGAGGTACGGGCCGCCCGAGCGCCGCGGCTGGAGGTCGACGTACTGCTCGCCCACCGCCGAACGGTCGGCGACCACCGCGAGCGTGTCGGCCGGGATCCGCGGGGCGCCGTCCTCGATCCTGAGCGCCACCGAGACCCCGGAACCGGTCAGCCGCAGATCGCCCACGCGGCCCACCGGCACGCCCCGGTAGGTGACCTCGGCACCGGAGAAGATGCCCCCGGACTCGGCGAAGTCGGCGCGCACGGTGTACCCGCGGTGCAGGACGTCGTCCACCAGGCCCGTGTAGCGGGCGCCGACGTACGACACCCCGAGGGCGGTGACGGCCGCGAAGGCCAGCAACTGGGCCCTGACCGTACGTGTGATCACGGCACTATCCCCTTCAGCATCAGCTCGGCGAGGCCGGTGTCGATCCCCGACGGGAGGCGGCGCGAGCCGTCCTCGGTCCCGTAGGCGGCGGTGCACACCGGCGGGCACGGCAGGGTGCCGCCGCCGGAGGGCTTCGAAGGCGCGGAGGGCAGGG
Source organism: Streptomyces sp. NPDC002386 (assembly GCF_053593175.1). NCBI lineage: Bacteria > Bacillati > Actinomycetota > Actinomycetes > Kitasatosporales > Streptomycetaceae > Streptomyces > Streptomyces sp. NPDC002386. The sequence goes on along the minus strand of NZ_JBSFBX010000002.1, from coordinate 82,461 downwards.
ACGGGGACGACGGCAGGGACGGGGTGGACGGCAGCGGCGGGACGGAGGGGAGGGAGGGCAGGGGGGTGGGAGTGGGGAGGCCGGGAAGGCGCGGTGTCCCGGGGGCGGGGGACTTCCCGCCCTTACCGGGCTTCCGGGTGACGTTGCCGTAGAGGTCCGCCAGGTCGAGATCGGCGGTGACCCCCAGGTTGACGTAGTCGCCCTTGACGGCGTCCGTCGCGTTGCGCGGGAACGGGTACGTGGTGAGGATCTCGAGGGAGTCGGGCAGGTCGTCGCCCGCCTTGTTCAGCTCCCGCAGGATGGGCTGGAGCTTCCTCAGGTTCGCGACGGTGTCGTCGTGGGAGGCGTTCACCACCCGGGTGGCGGTCCTGCCGAGCCCGGACAGGGCGGTGAGCATCTTCGTCAGGTCCTTGCGCTGGTCGGCCAGGGCCTTCAGGGCGGGCGGCATGGTGTCGACGGCCAGGGCGATCGTCTTCCTCTCCTTCTTCAGCCGCCTCGCGAGCCGGTCGACGCCCTTCAGCGCGCGGACGATCTCCGCCCGCTGGCCGTCCAGGCCGCCGAGGAACGTGTCGAGCTGCTTCAGCAGGGACCTGACCCGGTCCTCACGGCCGTCGAGGGCCTTGTTCAACTCGACCGTGATCGTCTTCAGCTGGGCCACCCCGCCGCCGTTGAGCAGCGCGGACAGGGCCGACAGCACCTCCTCGACCTCCGGGTTGCGGCCGCTGCGGGACAGCGGGATGCGGTCGCCGTCACGGAGCCGTCCGAGGGGCCGCGTGCCGGCCGGCGCGGACAGCGCGACGTACTTCTCGCCGAGCATGCTGGTCTGCCGCAGGCCGGCGACCGCGTTGCCGGGCAGCTTCACCGAGTCGGCGACCCGGAGCCGCACGCGGGCGTGCCAGCCGTCCAGTTCCACCTTCTCGACGGCGCCGACGGTGACGTCGTCGACCTTGACCGCCGACTGCGGCACCAGGTCCAGGACGTCCCGGAACTCGACGGTGACGTGGTAGGCGTGACCGTCCGAGGCGGCGCCGCCGGGGAGCGGGACGTCGTACCAGCCGTTGAACTCGCAGCCGGTCAGCAGCAGTGAGCCCGCCGCCGTCCAGGCGGCCGCCCGAACCGTGCGCCGGGCGCTCACGCCGGTGCTCCGAGGATTCCGCCGAGGGTCCTGTCCACCGTGCCCGTCGACGCGGGAGCCGACGGAACCTCGGGCAGGGAGTCGAGGAGCTTCTTCAGGCCGGCGCAGTCGTCGTGGTCCTCCCCGGTCGTCCTGAGGACGGAGCAGAGAAGGGATGACGGGTCCTGCGGGGCCTGTGCGTTGTTGCGGGTGTCGAGGGTGCCGGCGGCGGGGTTGTAGGCGTTCTGCAGGTTCGACAGGCCCGTGGGGGCGACGGTCAACAGCTCCTCCAGAGCTTTGCGTTGGGTGACGAGGACCTTGGTGACCTTGGCCAGGCCCGTCACGTCCGAGGCCAGCGCCTTCTTGTTGCCCTTGACGAAGCCGGACACGTCGCCGAGGGCGGCGGCCAGGTACTTCAGCGCGGCCGCGAGATCCTTGCGTTCCCCGGCGAGCTGCCCGGCCACGGCGGCCAGGTCGGTGTTGAAGGCCCGCACGCTGGTGTCGTCCGCCGCCAGCGCGGCCGTGAACACCTGGAGGTTCCGCACGGTCCCGAACAGGTCGCCGCGCCCGCCGGACAGCGTGGTGACCGCCTGGGACAGGTCCCGGACCGTCCGGTTGAGGTTCTCGCCCTGCCCCTGGAGGTTGTCCGCGCTCACCCCGAGCAGCCGGGACAGCGAGCCCTTCCTGTTGGCGCCGTTCGGGCCGAGCGCCTCGGCGGTGGTGTGCAGGCTGTCGAAGATCCGGTCCAGTTCGACGGGGACGGCCGTACGGGACTCGGGGATGACGTCTCCGTCCCGCAGCACGGCGCCCTTGCGGTACACCGGCAGCAGCTGCACGTAACGGTCGCTGACCACCGAGGAGTTGATGATGGCGGCCTGTGCGTCGGCGGGGATCCTGCGGCCCCGGTCGTACTCCAGCTCCACCCGTACCCGGTCGCCCTCCGGTGTGATCTTCCCGACCTCGCCGATGCGGACGCCGAGGACGCGGACGTCGGATCCCGGGTAGATGCCGACGGTGCGCGGGAAGTACGCCGTGACGCGGACGGGGCCGGGGCCGGGCCGGAGGAGGACGGCGAGGCCGACGACGATCGCGAGCGCGGTGAACAGGGCCAGGAGTCTGCGGGTCATCGGGTGCCTCCCGTCCGCGGCGTGACCGGGGCGGCGACCAGGTTCTGGATGTAGGAGTCGAACCAGCGGCCGTTGCCGAGGGTGTTGGTGAAGAGCCGTACGTAGGGGGCGAGCAGCCGGACGCTGCGGTCGAGGCTCGCCTGGTTGCGTTCGAGCATCGCCACGAAGGTGTGGAGGTTCTTCAGCGCGGGCCCGATCTCCTTGCTGTTGTCGTCGACCAGGCCGGACAGCTCGATGCCCAGCAGCGCGGAGCTCTTGAGCAGCGCGTGGATCGCCGTGCGCCGCTTGCCGATCTCCTTGAACAGGGCGTCACCGTCCTTCACCAGCGCGGAGAAGTCCTTCGTGTGACCTGCCAGCACCTTGGTGACTCCGTTCGCGTGGTCGAGGAGCCCACGCAGCGCCCGGTCACGGGCGGCGACGGTGCGGGAGATCCGCGACAGACCCTTGATCGACGCCCGCACCTCCGCGGGGGAGTCCTGGAAGGTGACGGAGATCGTGTCCAGTGCCTTCGCGAGCCGGCCGGTGTCGACCTCCTCGGTGGTGGTCGTCAGGTCGCTGAAGGCCTGGACGACGTCGTACGCGGACACGGTCCGCCGCAGCGGGATCTCGCTGCCCGGCTTCAGCCGGCCGGGCCCCTTCGGGTACAGGGCGAGGTACTTCGCGCCGAGGATCGTCTTGACCCGGATCGCCGCACCGGTGCCGGTACCGAACGCCGGGCCGCCCTTCACCTTGAAGGTCACCCTGACGTGGTCGCCGTCCAGGTCGACGCCGTCGACCTTGCCGACCTTGACCCCGGCGATCCGTACCTCGTCGCCCGGCTTGAGCCCGCCGGCCTCGGAGAAGGCCGCGCTGTAGGTGTCACCGCCGCCGATCAGCGGCAGGCTGTCGGCGTTGAAGGCGGCGACGGTGAGCAGCGCGAGGACGGTGAGGCCGACGGCGCCGAGGACGACCGGGTCGCCCCCGCGGAACGGCTTCGGGCGTGGCCGCCCGAGCCGGATCCTGGGCAGCCTCGGCGGCAGGACGCAGACCTTCACCAGGGGTTCGGGGCGGGGTGCGCGCCGGGGCAGCAGCCGGGGGAGCCGCGGCAGCCTCGGGGGCAGGACGCGGACCTTCACCAGGGGCTGGGGGCGGGGTGCGCGCCGGGGCAGCAGCCGGGGGAGCCGCGGCAGCCTCGGGGGCAGGACGCGGACCTTCACGAGGGGCTGGGGGCGGGGTGCGCGCCGCCTGAAGAGCGCGCTCATGCGCCGCACCTCGCCCGGGCCACGTGCATGTCCGGGGTGATCACCTGCTTGGTCTTCGGCAGCACGATCCGGCCGTCGAAGTCGCAGAGGTAGAAGTTGAACCACGAGCCGTACGAGGCGGTGCCCGTCAGTTTCTCCAGCTTGTTCGGCAGCCGCTTCAGGACGCCCTCCACGGTGTTCTCGTTCTTGTTCAGGGTTCCGGTGAGATCGCCGATCCCGGCGATGTCGTCCTTCAGCGGTGGACGCGCGTCCTTCAGCAGCCCCGACGTGACGTCCGTGAGGTCGCCGATGCTCACCAGCGACTCCCCGATGGGCCTGCGGTCGGCGGACAGCCCCGAGACCACTCGGCGCAGCTGCGTGAGCAGCCCGGAGAAACGGGAGCCGCGCTTGTCGAGCGTCTCCAGGACGGTGCCGAGGTTGTCGATCACCGATCCGATCAGCTTGTCGCGGTCGGCGAGGGTGCTGGTGAGCGAGGCCGTGTGCGCGAGCAGGCTGGTGACCGTGCCGCCCTCGCCCTGGAGGGTCCGGACGATCTCGGTGGCGAGCTGGTTGACGTCGCTCGGGCTGAGCGCGGCGAACAGCGGCTTGAAGCCGTTCAGCAGGGCGTTGAGGTCCAGTGCCGGCTGGGTCCGGGACAGCGGGATGGTGCCGCCGGGTCGCAGCCGGGCGGTGACGTCGCCGGTGCCCTCGGTGAGCGCGAGGTACCGCTGCCCGACCAGGTTGCGGTAGCGGACCACCGCGTGGGTCCCGGCGAGCAGCGGCCGGTCCGCGCTGACCGTGAACGTGACCTCCGCCAGGGTCCGGTCCTTGATCCGGATGTCCTCGACCTCTCCCACCCGTACTCCGGCCACCCGGATGTCGTCGCCGGTCTCCAGCCCGGTGACGTCGGTGAACACCGCGTGGTAGGTGTCCTTGGCGGTGAAGGAGAAGTTCACGACGGTGGCGGCGAGCAGCGCCGTCGCCGCGATCGTGACCAGCGCGAAGAGGCTGAACTTGACCAGCGGGGCGGCGGTCTGCCGGGCTCCTGACCCGCTCATGCGACACTCACCGCCGTTCCGCGTGCGAGCGGCCCGAACAGCAGGGTCGCGACGGACGGCACCTGGTCCGCGGGAACGCCCATGACGGGGGCCACGAGCGAGCCGACGGACCGCTGTTCGGCCCGGGAGGAGGACACCGCGGGGCTTGCGGGCAGTGCTCCGCCGGAGGCCGACGTGCCGTCGTGGAGACGGGGCTTCGGCCCGGGCACCCGCGGGTGCGGCAGACCCCGGCAGTCCGGACCGGACCGCTCGCCGTAGACCGGCTCCTCGCCGGGCCGGTACGCCCCCTGCGGCCGGACCGCCTCCAGCGTGATCCGCATCTCGCCGCCCCGGAACGCGTCCTGCGACGCCGCCTCCTGCCGGACCAGGCCCTGCAACAGGCACGGGTACTCGGGGGAGTAGCGGGCGAACAGCTCCAGCGTGGGGCGTGAGACCCGGCCCAGCGTGATCAGGCGGTCGCCGTTCTCGGACAGGAAGTCGTCCGCCGTGCCCGCCACGGTGGCGGTCGCGCGCAGAGCCGATGCCAACTGGTCCTTCTTCTCGACGATCGTCCGGCTGGTGGTGACCGTGTTGCGCAGGATCCGCATCAGGTCGGGAGCGGCGTCGCCGTACACCTCGGCGACGTCCGCGAACCGCGTGATGTCCTCCTTCAGGGAGGGCAGGTGCGGGTTGAGGCGGCGCAGATAGCCCTCGACCCGGGTGAGGTTGCCGCCGATCCGGTCGCCGCGGCCCTCCAGCGCGGTGGCGAACGCCGAGAGGGTGGCGTTGAGTTCACCCGGGCGGACCGTGCGCAGCAGTGGCAGCAGGTCGTTCAGCAGCTGCTGGACCTCCATGCCGGCCTTCGTGCGGTCCTGGGTGATGACGTCGCCCGCGCGGATCGGCCGGGCCGGCGCCTGCCCGGCAGGGGCGGGAGCGACCAGGTCGACGTACTTCTCGCCGAAGAGCGTCTTGGGCAGCAGCCGCGCGCGCACGTCCACGGGGATGTGCGGGACGTACCGCGGCTTCAGCGCGATGTCGAGGGTCGCCTTCGTGCCGTCGGAGTGCACCGCCCGGACCTCGCCGACCAGCAGCCCGCGCAGCTTGACGTCGGCGCGGGGATCGAGCTGGTTGCCGAGGGTGCCGGCCTCCAGGGTGATGGGCACCACGGAGGTGAACGCCTGCTGGTAGACGGCCACCGCGAGCGACAGCAGCAGCGCGAGCACGGCGAGGAACGCGATGCCGTACAGCCTGAGTCTCGTCGTGTGCGTACGCACCGGTCTCACCCCGCTATCCGTACCGTCGTGCTGGCGCCCCAGATCGCGAGGCTCAGGAAGAAGTCCAGGACGTTGACGGCGACGATGGAGGTCCGCACCGCCCGGCCCACCGCGACGCCGACACCTGCCGGGCCGCCGCTCGCGTGGTAGCCGTGGTAGCAGTGCACGAGGATGATCAGCACGGCGAAGACGATCACCTTTCCGAAGGACCAGAACACGTCGACGGGCGGCAGGTACTGGTGGAAGTAGTGGTCGTACGTGCCGGTCGACTGCCCGTAGTAGCCGGTGGTGATGGTGCGGGCGGCCAGGTACGAGGACAGCAGCCCGACCACGTACAGCGGGACCACCGCGACGAAGCCGGCGATCATCCGCGTCGTCACCAGGAACGGCAGCGACGGGACGCCCATCACTTCCAGCGCGTCGGTCTCCTCGCTGATCCGCATCGCGCCGAGCTGCGCGGTGAACCCGGCGCCGACCGTCGCGGACAGCGCGAGTCCGGCCACCAGCGGGGCGATCTCCCGGGTGTTGAAGTACGCGGAGAGGAACGCCACGAAGTTGGAGGTGCCCAGCTGGTTGAGGGCCGCGTAGCCCTGGAGGCCGACCTCGGTGCCGGTGAAGAAGGACAGGAACGCGATCACGCCGACCGTGCCGCCGACGACGGCGAGCGCGCCGCGCCCGAAGCTCACCTCGGCGAGCAGCCGGAGGACCTCCTTCTTGTAGCGGCGCAGGGTACGGCCCGTCCAGGCCAGGGAGCGTCCGTAGAAGGACAGTTGCGCGCCCAGCTCCTCGAGGGAGTGCAACGGGCGGTCGAGGAGTTCTCGCGGTCTCATCGGCTAACCCCTCTGCGGGACGACCTGGAAGTACACCGCGGTCATCACGAAGTTGGTCACGAACAGCAACATGAAGGTGATCACCACCGACTGGTTGACGGCATCGCCCACGCCCTTCGGGCCGCCCTGTGCCGTCAGCCCCTTGTACGAGGCGACGATCGCCGAGATGGCCCCGAAGACCAGCGCCTTGATCTCCGCCGCCCACAGGTCGGACAGCTGGGCGAGGGTGGTGAAGGACGCCAGGTAGGCGCCGGGCGTGCCGTGCTGGAGGACGACGTTGAAGAAGTAGCCGCCCGCGACACCGACCACCGAGACGAGGCCGTTGAGCAGCACGGCCACGACCATCGACGCCAGCACCCGCGGTACGACGAGCCGGTGGACCGGGTCGATGCCGAGCACCTGCATCGCGTCGATCTCGTCCCGGATCTTGCGCGCCCCGAGGTCCGCGCAGATCGCCGTGCCGCCCGCACCCGCGATCAGCAGCGCGGTGACGATCGGCGAGGCCTCTCGCAGCACGGCGAGCACGGACGCGGCTCCGGAGAAGGACTGCGCGCCCAACTGCCTGGTCAGACTGCCGATCTGCAGTGCGATGACCGCCCCGAAGGGGATCGAGACCAGAGCCGTCGGCAGGATCGTGACACTCGCGACGAACCACGCCTGCTGGATGAACTCCCGTGTCTGGAAGGGACGCCGGGGGAGGGACCGGAGCACGTCCAGCGCCATCGCGAAGAGGCTGCCCGACTGCCGGAGCGCGCCCGTCGGGGAGATCTTCACGGGCGTGTCACCCCCGTCGCGCGCAGCGCCGCCTCGCGTCCGGCGATCGCCTCCCAGCGGGGCGGGCGGGTGATGCCGGGGCCGGGGAGCAGACGGGGAGCGGGCGTGTGGGCCGGACCGTCCTCGCCGATCTGGGCGAGCTCCTGCTCGACCTGGGCCGCGTCCTTCTCCTCCGCCATGCCGATCGGCCCCTGCATCCGGCCGTTCAGGAACTGCCGGACGACCGGCTCGTCACTGGCCAGCAGTTCCTCGCGCGGCCCGAACATCACCAGCTCGCGCCTGAACAGCAGCCCGATGTTGTCCGGGACCTGGCGGGCGGAGGCGATGTCGTGGGTGACGATCAGGAACGTCGCGTCGATCTGCGCGTTGAGGTCGACGATGAGCTGGTTGAGGTAGGCCACGCGGACCGGGTCCAGGCCCGAGTCGGGCTCGTCGAACAGGATGATCTCCGGGTCGAGGACCAGGGCCCGGGCGAGCCCGGCGCGCTTGCGCATGCCGCCGGAGATCTCGCCGGGGAGTTTCCCCTCGGCGCCGATCAGCCCGACCATGTCCATCTTCTCGAGGACGATCCGCCTGATCTCGCTCTCGGACCTGCGGGTGTGCTCGCGCAGCGGGAAGGCGATGTTGTCGTAGAGGTTCATCGAGCCGAACAGCGCGCCGTCCTGGAACAGCACGCCGAACAGCTTCCGCACCTCGTACAGGTCGCGCTCGCGCAGCCGGGTGATGTCCCGGCCCGCCACCTTCACCGAGCCCCGGTCCGGCTTCAGCAGTCCCACGAGTGTCTTGAGGAAGACCGACTTGCCCGTCCCCGAGGGGCCGAGCATCACCGAGACCTCCCCGGCGGGCAGCGTCAGCGAGACGTCCTGCCAGATGACCTGGTGGCCGAAGGACTTGGTCAGTCCCTCCACGCAGATCTCGACACCCATCCGTTCCACCCTTCGCCCGCGGAGCAGCTCCGACATCTGCTCTACGGGGAGGGGAGGGGCGTCCGTCGCGGCGGACGAAGATTTTTTCGCGGGCGCGGGTACGGGGCGCTACGGCAGCTTCGGCGACGGCGTTCCCGAGGGCGTCCCGGGGGCGGGGACGGAGAGCGGGGCGGCCGGTACGGCCGTGGCCGCGGGAAGCGACGGGACCGACGGGACGGCCGGCCTCGTCGGCAGGCCCGGCACGGCGGTCGGCGGAACCGGCACCACCTCGGGCACCCGCGGGACCCGCGGCGTGGACAGCTTCGGGAGCGGGGGCGCGGACACGTCCGGCAGGGACGTCACCGACAGCCCCGACAGCGGCGGGGACGTCCTCCCGGTGGGCGCGTGCGTCCGGCTCCCGGCCCCGGACGCCGGGGAGGAGGGTGCGGGCGTCCCGGGGGCGCGCCCGGGTCCCGTGGCCCCGTCGCGCGTGACCCGCGCGTCGGTGGCGACCGCCGCCCTCGGCGCCGGACCGGCCCCGTCCCCGCCCGGGCCGAGCGTGTACGGCAGCACGAAGCCCGCCATCGCCAGGGTCGCCGCCGCGGAGGTGGCCACGGCCACCTGGGCGTTGCCGCTCCCGCGCAGCCGCCCGCGCCCGACCAGCAGCAGCACCAGCCCGAGGGTCCCGGCCAGCGAGGCACGCAGGGTCCGCCGGGCCCGGGCCAGCAGCGACTCGACGGTCCGGTAGCTGAGTCCCATCCGCACCGCGACCTGGCTCACGTCCAGGTCCTCGGACCGCAGCCGAAGGGCCTCCGCCTGCCGTGCGGGCAGTTCACCGCTGCGCACGGCGAGCCACTTCGCCTCGGCCCGGTCGCACACCGCCTCCTCGACGGGGACCGGGCCCGGCGCGACGAGTGTGGGGCGACTGCCCACCTCGGCCTCGCGGTGGACCTGCCGGTGCCGGTCGACGCACAGCCGCATCGTCACCGTCGTCAGCCAGGCACCGAGCCGCTCGTCGTCGAGGTCCGGACGCTCCGCCGCGCGCAGCATCGCCTCGTGCACGGCGTCCTCGGCGTCCTCCCGGCTCATGGATCGCCGCCGGGCCACCTTGAGCAGTTGCTCCCGCTGGCTCCACATGCGCCGCCAGCGCTCGTCGGCGGCCGCCGTGTCCGCGGGCATGTCCGTCGCCATGAGGGCCCCTTCGCACTCATCCGCCGGTCCTGTGCTTCCGACGGGTGGCGACATTACCGCCGAGTAGTGGCAGTTGTGGAGGGGGCGAGGCCCATCGGGTTCCCGTCGTCGCCGGTGGTCAGCGGCCTCCCGGGTCTCGCGGGTGCCGCAAAAATGTTCGACCTCATTGCCCGTATGAATACCGAATGGCCGGTATTGCGCGGCTGTCGGCGCGAGTCGATCTTCTCTAGGGTCTCCACCAAGTGACCGCGAGCGGTTGCGACTTGGGGGAGCGGGGGAGGCGGGCGCGCAGAGCGGTCCGCGATGGAGGGAACGTGACCCGAGGTCCCGGCCGTTCGACACAGGCTGTATCGAGGGGAACCACACACATGCGCAGGACCATCGCCACCCTGGCCACACTCGGACTCACCGTCGCCGGCCTGAGTCTGGCCACGGCCACCACCGCCTCCGCGGCCGGCTACGGCTGCTCGGGATCGCAGATCGACTCGTACAACACGACCGCGAACGGCGACGTGTGGGCCACGGCCTACCTCTACTACTCGTCGGCGAACGGCGGCACCAACTGTGCCGTCCTGGTCGCCAGGAAGTACGCCGGTGTGTCCCACTACATGACGGTGGCGATCAACAAGTCCGGCAGCAGCACCTGGAAGGGCAACGACGGAGCGTTCAGCTCCTACGCGGGGCCGGTCACCGTCACGGGCACCGACGGGCACTGCATCAACCTCAAGTTCGCCGAGGACAACGGCGGTCTCTGGGTCGGCCGGGACGTCAACAACGTGCACTGCGGCTGAGCGGACCCCGCCGCGAAGAGGGCGGGACAGGACCCCGGCCGTTCACCTCCGCCGACCGGGGTCCTTCTGCGTCCCCGGACCAGGCCTGCGGCGACACTCCCCCGAGTTACGCGTGCGACGCGCGCGCCGTCGGGCCGGATCCGATGAAATGATCAGATCAGGACGCGCCAACAGATCGCTAACATGTGGCCAACGGTTCGTCCGCAGCCGCCGATCGGCCGGCCGGAAGCAGGACCGGGGGAAGGCAGAGGGCAGCGTGAAGCGGCGGTACGAGCTGCGGTTCGGACTGCTGGGGCCGCCCGCCCTGTACGACCGACAGCCGTCCGGGATTTCGTACGAGCCCTCCGCCGATCCGCGGGTCGGCCCGCACGGTGGTCCCGGCACCTACGACACTGCCCCCGATGGCGCCGCCGACACCCAGCCGAGCGCCATCGGCAGCCCCAAGATGCGCGCGCTGCTCGCCGCGCTGCTGCTGGAGGCCGGCCGGGTCGTCTCGACCGAGTCGCTGAAGGACGCCCTGTGGGGCGGGGCGCCCCCCGTCTCCGCGCGGGCCTCGCTGCACAACCACGTCACCCGGCTGCGCCGGCTCCTGGACGATCCCGAACGGCTCAGAACCGTGGCGCCCGGCTATCTGCTGCGGGTCGACCAGGGCGAGCTGGACGTGCACGTGTTCGACGCCAGGGTGGCCGCGGCGCGTGCCGCCCACGCCCGGGAGGACTGGCGGACCGTCGTGTGTGCCGCCACCTCCGCACTCGCGCTCTGGCGCGGCGTCCCGCTCGGGGGACTCGCCGCCGACCTCGGCGGGTACGCCCTCGCACAGCGCCTGGAGGAGGCCCGGCTCCTCCTGCTGGAGTGGCGCTACGACGCCGAACTCGCGCTCGGCGGAACACGGCTGGCCGACATCGTGCCGGAGCTGGCCGCGCTGGTCGCCGAGCATCCGCTGCGCGAGGCCTACCACCGCAGGCTCATGCTCGCCCTGCACCGCACCGGCCGGCAGGCCGAGGCCCTCGCCGTCCACCGCGACCTGCGCGCCCGCCTTGTCGAGGAACTCGGCGTCGAGCCCGGACCGGCGGTCCGCGAGGCCCACTTGGAGGTCCTGCGGGACCTCCCGGCACCGGAGCGGGGCGAGACGGGCGCACCGGCAGGCGCCCCCTCGCACGGGCACGCCTACGCCCCGGCCGACAGCGGGCCGGCCGCCCGCGGCGCTCGCGTACCGGTCGAAGGCGGGCCGGGCGCCCGCACCCTCCCCGGCACTCCGGAACCCACCCGCGGCGAGCACGGGCCGCAGAAGGCGCAGACGCCCGACGGCAGGGCCGGCGGCGGCACCGCCCACGGGCGGGAGGCGGGCGGCGGCGGGGCGAACCCGCGGCCGTCCGGGGAGCCGGCGCCCTCCTCGCCCCGAACCCCCGTCCCCGCCCAGCTCCCGCCCTCGCCGCCGCACTTCACCGGCCGGGCCGCCGAGCGGCACGACCTGCGGCAGGCCCTCACCGCCCGGGGCGGCCGACTGGCCGTGATCAGCGGCATGGCGGGCGTCGGCAAGAGCGCGCTCGCCCTGCACGTGGCCCACACGCTGCGGGACCGCTTCCCCGACGGCCAGCTCTACGTCAACCTGCACGGCGCCACACCCGGCATGACCCCGCTCACCCCGGCCCAGGCGCTCGCCGCCCTGCTGCGCGACCTCGGTGCCGAGCCCCGGAGCATCCCCGAACACCCGGACGCCGCGGCCGCGTTGTTCCGGTCCCTGCTCGCCCCGTCCCGCGTCCTGCTGATGCTGGACGACGCGGCGAGCGCGGCCCAGGTGCGGCCCCTGCTGCCGGCCGGGCCGGGCTGTGCGGTGATCGTCACCAGCCGGTCGCCGCTGACCGTCCTCGACGGCGCCCGGCGCTTCCCGCTCGGCCCGCTGACCGGGGAGGACAGCGCCGCGCTGCTGCGGGCCGTGAGCGGACGCGAGGGACTGGACGCCGGACACGCCCTGATCGAGCTGACCGGGCGCCTCCCGCTCGCGCTGCGCGTGGTCGCCGCCCGGCTGGCCGCCCGCCGCGCCCTCACCCCCGACGTGCTGGCCGGTCAACTGGCGGCCTCGGGCAGCAGGCTGCCCCACCTCGAGTACGACGACCTGAGCGTCCGCCGGTCCCTCGCCGTCGCCCACGACGCGCTCGCCGCCGCCGAACGCGAGGCCGACCGGGACGCGGCCCTCGCGCTGCGCCGCATCGGGGACCTCGACCTGCCGACCTACGGCGCCCTGCTCGTCGCCCGTCTCACCGGCACCGACGAGCGCCGCGCCGAGGCCGCCCTGGACCGGCTGGTCGACGTGGCCCTGCTGGAGGAGACGGAGTACGGCCGCTACGCCCCGCACGACCTGGTCCGCGACTTCGCCCGTGAACTGGCCGGTGCGGGCACCGGGCCGGCCACCGGCGCCGATCCCGACCTCACCGCCCTGCGCTGGTACGCGGCTGCCGCCGAACGTGTGCTGACCGCCGTCGTGGAGCCCGGCCTGGACCAGGACGACCGCCGCCGGCCCACCTCGGCGCAGCCGCCGGGCCACGCCGCGGACGTGGCGGCCCTGCCGGTCTTCGAGTCCGCCGACCAGGCCTTCGCCTGGGGCGACATGGAACTGGAGAACGTCGTCGCGCTGGTGGGGCGCAACGCCGGCACGGCCGACGAGCACCGGGCCGCGGCCCTCTCCGTGCTGGTCCGGCTGTTCTTCCCGTATGTGCGGCGGTGCGGCCGGGTGGCCGAGATGGAGGTGCTGGGGCGGGCCGCGCTCGACGCGGCACGCGGGCTCGGGGACGCGGCGGCGGAGGCGTACGCGCTGGGCGACCTGGCCGGGCTGCACTTCCTGGCCGGCCGGCAGAACGACGCCCTCGTCCTCACCGACGAGGCGCTCGCGATCTGGCGGCGGCTCGGCCGGATCTCCTGGATCCGGCGCAGCCTTAACAACCGCGGACTGCTGCTGGAGGGACTGGGCCGGTTCGCGGAGTCGGGGGACGCGCTGCGGCAGAGCCTCGCGTACTCCCGGCAGCTCAACGACCCCTACGGGGAGGCCGTCACCCACAGCCATCTCGGCAACCTCTACGAGCACACCGACCCGCGCGCGGCGATCGAGCGGCACCGGCGCTCGCTGGCGATCGGGGACGCGATCGGCGCGGTCATCGTGCGGCACTCGGCGCACTGCAACATCGGGTACGCCCACCTCACCCTGGGGGAACCCGCGGCGGCCGCACGGCACTTCGAGGAGAGCCTGCGCATCCTCGGCGATCACGGCGACTGGCACGGCGAGTCGCAGACCCGGCTCGGGCTGGTCCGCGCGCTGCGGCGGCTCGGCGAGACCGGCCGGGCCGCCCGGGAGTGCGCGGAGCTGCTGCGCCGGGCCGACGCCCGCGCCGACCGCTACATGGGCGGCCTGGCCCGCCACCAGCACGGGCTGCTGCTGCGCGAGCAGGGACGGCGGACGGAGGCGCGCGACGTCTGGCACGCGGCCCTCGCGGCGCTGGACGGCACCGACGAGCAGGCGGTGCTGGAGGAACTGCGGGAGCTGGTGGCCGGCACCCCGGTGTGCTGACCGGCCTTCACTTGGCGTCGGCGTAGCACTCCACCACGGCGGTCGTGAACGGGAAGCGCACCGGTGTCTCGCCGAAGGTGAGCCGCCCGGCGAAGCGCGAGGCCTCCTGGATCGCCTCGACGACCGTGCCGGCCTCGTCGGCGGGGCAGTGCACGATCACCTCGTCGTGCTGGAAGAAGACCAGCTCTGCCTCCAGGTCCGCGCAGGCCCGGCGCAGCCCGGCGAGCAGCAGCAGCGCCCAGTCGGCGGCGCTGCCCTGCACCACGAAGTTCCGGGCGAAGCGGCCGCGCGCGCGGGAGTCGCCCGAGGTGTGGCCCGCGCCCCAGCCCGGCCCGTCGCCCGGGCCGTCGGTGTCGCCGTCGCCGAGCGGGATGCCCGCCTCCTCGGCCGCGTCCTCGCCCGGGCCGGTGACGGGCGGGCAGGTCCGGCCCAGCCAGGTGCGCACGAGCCGGCCCTCCTCGCCGGCCCGGGCGGCCTCGTCGACGTAGGCCACGGCTCTGGGGAAGCGGCGTCTGAGGGCGGCGAGGTTCTTCAGGCCGTCACCGGAGGTCTGGCCGTAGACCGCGCCGAGCACGGCGAGCTTGGCCTGGTTCCGGTCTCCGGAGAAGGCGCGGTCCGAGACGGACTGGTACAGGTCGCTCTCCCTCCCGGCCACCTCCATCAGGCCGGGGTCGCGGGAGATGGCCGCCAGGACGCGCGGCTCCATCTGGTCGGCGTCGGCCACGACCAGCCGCCAGCCGGGGTCGGCGACCACGGCCCGCCGGATCACCTTCGGGATCTGCAGCGCGCCCCCGCCGTTGGTCACCCAGCGACCGGTGACCGTGCCGCCGGCCAGGAACTCGGGCCGGAAGCGCCCGTCGCGCACCCAGTCCTGCAGCCAGGACCAGCCGTGCGCCACCCAGATGCGGTACAGCTTCTTGTACTCCAGCAGCGGTTCCACCGCCGGGTGGTCGACGGAGGCGATCTCCCGGCGGCGGGTGGACCGCACCTTGATCCCGGCCCCGGCGAAGGCCTTGACCACGTCGGCGGGCAGGTCGGGCCGCACCCGGCGGCCGAAGGCGGCCGACACCTCGTCGGCCAGCTCGGCCAGGCGCCTCGGCTCACCGCCGCCCGCGTACCGCTCGCCCAGCAGGCCGCGCAGCAGCTCGCGGTGGACCTCGGCGCTCCAGGGCAGGCCGGAGCGGTTCATCTCGGCGGCCACCAGCATCCCCGCCGACTCGGCGGCGGTCAGCAGCCGCATGCGGTCGGGGTGGGCGGTCCGCTCGTGCCGCCGCTGCTGCTCGGCGTAGACGGCGAGCAGGTCGGCGAGGGGCAGGTGGCCGCCGGCCGGCTCGAACAGCGGGGACTGGGCGCCCGGTTCGGCCTGCCGCTGCGGCGGGTCGGGCGGTACGGGGCCGCCGCGGAGGCGGGCCAGGGCGGCGGCGGCCGAGCGTGGCTCGCCGTACCGGCCCTCATGGCCCAGCAGGAGTGTCTCGGCGTCCTCGACGTCGTAGCACCGCTCCACTCGCACCCCCGTGGCGAGCAGACGCGGGTAGACGTCGGCGGTCGACCGCCACACCCAGCGCGTCACCTCCGGACGGCTCCGCACCGCCCCGGCGAGATCGCTCTCCCGCCGCACCGGCCCGGCGGGCAGCCCGTCGGGGCCGAGGGGGGCGACGTCCACGCCACCGTCCTCGGCCGCCGCGAGAGCCCACCGGCCGGACATGGACAGGAGTCTGGCAGGCGGCACTGACAATGGCCTTGACCTGCGGGTTCATTCGGCGTCGACCGCGGCCGGCGGGGCGTACGGCGGTGCCGTGTGCTTCCCGGGCCTCAGTCCGCCGCCGCCTCCTCGGCGTCGGCCGCCGCCTTCTTGTGCTCCAGCAGCGTCGCCAGCACCCTGCCGACGAACTCCTCGGTCGCCGCCTTGGTGACGCCGAGGCCGCTGAGGACGCCCGTGCCGTTCTCGTGCTCCAGCAGGGCCAGCAGGAGGTGCTCGGTGCCGATGTAGTTGTGGCCGAGCCGGAGGGCCTCGCGGAAGGTGAGTTCCAGGACCTTCTTGGCCTCGGGGCCGTAGGGGACGAGGTCGGGCGCGTCCTCGGCGGCCGGCGGGAGCGCCGCGGCCGCGGCCTGGCGCACCGTCTCGAGCGGGACGCCCTGTGTGGTGATCGCCTTCGCGGCCAGGCCGTCCGGTTCGGCCAGCAGGCCGAGGACCAGGTGCTCGGGGCGGCCCTCGGAGTGGTGGGCGGCCACGGCCTCGTTGTGCGCGGACATGACCACGTTCCGCGCGCGCGGGGTGTAGCGGCTGAAGCCCTGGCTGAGGTCGAGGTCGGCCGACTCCTTGGGCACGAAGCGCTTCTGCGCCGCCTGCCGGGTCACGCCCATGCTCCTGCCGATGTCGGTCCAGGAGGCGCCCGACCGGCGGGCCTGGTCGACGAAGTGGCCGATCAGGTGGTCGGCCACGTCACCGAGGTGGTCGGCGGCGATCACCGCGTCCTGGAGCTGGTCGAGGGGTTCGGGGTGAACCTTCTTGATCGCCGCGATGAGGTCGTCGAGGCGTACGGATGCCGTGATGTTCGGATTGGTCGCCATGTGTCAACCGTAGGTTGCGCCTCTCGCACTGTCAACTGTCAGTTGACACCCCTCCGTCGTCGGACTCCGTTCGTTGTCCACAGGGTGTGGACGACTTGCGCCCGCTGTCGGCGGCGCGTGGCACGATCGACGGGTGACCAGCACTGCCAGCACTGTCGAGCGCGCCTTCCGCGCCGCCCTCTACGAAGACGACGACGCCGGGCTCGACACGGGTGCCTCCCTGCTCGCCGCCGACCCCGCGGCGGACACCGAGCTGGAACGCCGGGGCGAGGAGTTCGTGGCGGCCGCATGGCGGCGCGGCTGGCAGCCCGCCGACGTCGTGCGGCTCGTGCGGCGCGAGCTGGACGAGCCCCACCTGGCGCTCGTGTCCGGGCTGATACGGGCGCAGTCCGGGCAGGACCGCCCCCGCGGGCGCCGCTGGGCCGCCCAGCTGGAGGCCCTACCGGAGCCCGCCGCGCGAGCGGGCGACCGCTTCTCGCACGCCACCGCGGTGCTGGAGCTGTACCGGCTCCTGCTGCGCCTGCCCGCCCTGGAGGTCCTGGAGGAGCCCCGGCGCGATCCCGGGCCCGGCGCCTCCCGCATGCTGACCCGCATCCGCGCGCTGCTCGCCAAGGCCGAGGCCACCGGCTACCCCGAGGAGGCCGAAGCGCTCTCGGCGAAGGCGCAGGAGCTGATGGCCCGGCACAGCGTCGACGAGGCGCTGCTGGCCGCCGGGGCTCCCGCGCCGGACGCGCCCGGCGCCTGCCGCATCGGCGTGGAGCCGCCGTACGAGCAGGCCAAGGCGGTGCTGCTGGACGCGGTGGCCACGGCCAACCACTGCCGCGCCGTGTGGAACGAGGCGCTCGGCTTCTCCACGGTCGTCGGTTTCGAGGCGGACCTGGAGGCGGTCGAACTGCTCCACACCTCGCTGCTGGTGCAGGCCACCCACGCGATGACCAAGGCCGAGGCCGCGCAGCGCGTCGGCGGCCGCAAGCGCACCAAGACGTTCCGGCAGTCGTTCCTCGCGGCCTACGCGCACCGTGTCGGCGACCGCCTCGCGGCCGTGGCCGTGACCCAGGTGACCCAGGACCTGCTGCCGGTCCTCGCCACCCGGGAGACGGCCGTCACCGACCGGCTGGAGCACATGTTCCCCGAGACCACGACGACCCGGCTGCGCGGGGTGAGCGACGCGGCGGGCTGGACGGAGGGCGCGCGAGCGGCGGACCAGGCCCAGGTCAGGGCCCGCCCCCGGCTCGGCTGACCCCCGGCCCCGGCCCGCCGGGGCGCGCGGACGTCAGTCCCCGACCTGCTGGAAGGCGCTGACGGAGGCGTCCGGGGTGTCGCCGGAGCCCTTGGTCGCGACGGGTCCGTAGGACCACGGGAAGCTGCGGGTGGTGTCCGTGCCGGGCAGGCCGATCCTCACCGACTTCGCCGCCAGGCCGGCCTTGCCGCCCGCCCCGCCGCGCACGTAGGTGATGGTGAAGGTCGCCGAGTCGCCCTTGGCGAGCTTCAGCTTCTGCGCCCTGGCCCCCTCCTGCGCGGGCAGCTTCACCTCGCCGCCGCCGGTGCTCAGCGTGGCGCCGGGGAAGTGGTCGAGGGTGCAGGGCGTGCTCTGGTTGGTGATGCTGACGGGCACCTCGCCGGTGTCCCCGGCGGAGGGGGCCACGCTCGCCGAGCCGATCTGCACCGAGACACCGCCGATCTCGCAGGCGGAGCCGCGCTTGCCGTCCTTGCCGCCACCGCCGTCGTCACAGGCGGTCAGCAGGAGGGCGGCGGCGAGGGCGGTGACGGTGAGCGGAATGGCGCGCATGAGCAGGTCCCATCGAGGTCGTGACGGTCTCCTCGCATCATGGCGCCTGCGCCGGGGCCCCGCTCACGCACCCCACCGAATTCACCGCTTCAGGTTCGTCGGCATCCCCGAGGGCAGCTTGCCGCCCTCGGCCTTGGTGTAGGTCTCCTCGCCGAGCCTGCCGGACCAGGTCACCTTCAGGGCGTCCTTGCTCGCCGAGTCGACCATGCCGCTGACCCGGTCCTTGCTGCCGTTGGTGCAGTCCAGATGGATCATGCGCATGCCCGACTGGGTGCCCGCGGTGCCGGCGCACGTGGCTCCGCCCGTCGCGAAGAGCCCGGCCTTCTTACCGGTGATCACCAGGGCCACGATCGACCCCTTGGTGGTGCTGACCCAACTGCCCTGCAGCTCGCCGGCGGCGCCCGTGACCGTACCCGTGGAGCCGCCGCCGGACTCCGAGCCGGCCGTCGGTGCCGGGGCCGGTGAGGAGCCGCTCTCGGTGCCGCCCCCGCCGCACGCGGTCAGCGCGAGCGCACCCACCAGGCAGGCCGCCGCGGCCGCCGTCCGCACCCTTGCAGTCGCCGTAGTCACGTCAAGCTCCCAAGCTGTAGCGAACCGGCCGCCCCGGAGCCGTCGTCCCGCTCGGGACGGCGCCCCCGAACCGGAGGGACCGCAGCAAGTTACCAGCCGTTACCCCGAACACTTCCGGACGCCGTGCGGAAATCTCGGCCTGGCTGCTCGCCCAGTACGGGTAGGAAATCTCCTACGGTTGACGCGTAGGAAAATTCCTACCTATCCTCGCCGCATGACCATCACCCATGCCTCCTTCGTCACCCTGCCCGTCTCCGACCAGGACCGCGCCCTGCGCTTCTACCGCGACGTCCTCGGCCTGGAGGTCGCCGCCGACCGGCAGCTTCCCCAGGGCCGCTGGCTCCAGGTGGCCCCCGCGGGCGCGCAGACCGCCTTCACGCTTTCCGGGCCGGGGATGGGCGGTTTCACGCCCGGCTCCGCGCGCGGGATCATGTTGGTCACGACCGACGTCGACGCGGACTGCGCCAGGCTCGCCGCTGCCGGTACTCAGGTGCAGGGGCCGGACGAACTCCCCTGGGGGCGCATGGCCTCCTTCGCGGACCCCGACGGCAACGGCCTGATGCTGCTGACGGAGAAGGAAGGCTTCTGACGCCCCATGAACCGGACCGCCCCATGAACCCGGCCGCGCCATGACCGGGACCGGAACCGCCGCCGAGGACCTCGTCTTCGCCGCGCTCGCCAACGCCACCCGCCGAGAGGTGCTGCGGCTGCTGCGCGAACGCGGTCCGCAGGCCGTGCAAGACCTGGCCGGGCACTTCGACATGCGCCGCCCGAGCCTGTCCGAGCACCTCAAGGTGCTCCGGGACGCCGGCCTCGTCTCGGAGCAGCGCTCCGGACGGCAGCGCATCTACCGCCTCGAGGCGGCCCCGCTCGCCGACGTGCAGGACTGGCTCCATCCGTACGAGCGGTTCTGGCGCGACCGCCTGAAGGGCCTCGGCGACCTGCTCGACCGCATGCCCGACGATGAACGCCCATGAGCACCGCGCCGCCCGGTGACGCCGACGACCTCACCACCGTCCGCGTCGACCAGTTCTTCCCGCATCCGCCCGCCAAGGTCTGGCGCGCCCTGACCGAACCCGCCCTGCTGGCCCGCTGGCAGATGCCCGGCGCCGAGGACTTCCGGCTCGAGGTCGGCCACCGGTACCGGATGACCTCGGTCCCGCGGCCCAACGCCCGCTTCTCCGGCGTCGTCGACGTGCGCGTCCTCGCCTACGTCCCCGAGCGGATGCTGTCCCTGCGCTGGGCCGACGCCGATCCCGCCGGTTCCACGGACTGGACCGTCACATGGACCCTGGAACAGGAAGGGCGCGGCACGCGTCTTTTCCTGGTGCACGAGGGATTCGATCCGGACGACCCGGCGCAGATGATGGCGCGGAAGATCATGGACGGGGGCTGGAAGGGACATGTGCTGCCGTCCCTCGGACAGATGCTGGAACGGTTTCGGTAAAGCGGGCGTCAAAGCTGTAATCGGGGCGCCACAGCCCGTGCACGTGCATCTGCTCGCGCATCTGCATATGAACGCAGCTATGATCCGGATCAGTTGACCAAGACATCCATGGCCACATCAGCCAAGTGCACCACCGGGGAGCGACCTGTGGACCGCGACGTTGACGGCGTGTACGGGGGGTACGACGTGTACAACGGCATGGCTGCAACGCAGCTGGACGGAGTGGCCTGGCAGAAGAGCAGGCACAGCAACTCGCAGGGGTCCTGCGTGGAGTTCGCGCGCCTGCCCGGTGGTGACGTGGCGGTGCGCAACTCGCGCTTCCCGGACGGGCCCGCGCTCGTCTACACGCGCGCGGAGATCGAGGCGATGCTCCTCGGCATCAAGGACGGCGAGTTCGATCACCTCATAGCCGGCTGAAACGACTCAGCGCCCCACGGGGCGGCGACGACCCGGTGTACGCGCGTAGACACCGCGCGTGACTCGGCCCGGCACCGCTTCAGTCCGCCGGCCGGAGCCGGAACAGTGCCCAGACGACCTTCCCGCCGAGCGCGCCCGCGAGCGGATGCCAGCCCCAGCCGTCGGCGAACGAGTCGACCAGGAACAGTCCCCGGCCGGACTCGGCCGAGAAGTCGTCCGAATCGCGCGGCGCCGGCGTCTCGTCGCTGGGGTCGCGCACCGCGCACACCAGCCGCTCGGTCCAGCGCAGCAGATGCAGGCGCACGGCGGGCGGCTGCGCGCAGCGGCCCGCGTCGGCCTCGCCGGACGGGCGCTGGTGAGGGATGGGCAGACCGTGCCGCAGGGCGTTGGTGACGAGTTCGGAGACGACGAGACATATGTCGTCGAAGCGGTCGCCCACGTCCCACTGCTCCAGCGTGCGGCGGGTGAAGCGCCGGGCCTCGCCCACCGCCTCGTAACGGGCCGGCAGGGCGCAGGAGGCGGCATCGGAGACGGCTGCGGGGTCCAACGGCGGAAGGCCCTGCCGTAACGGCTTGAGCATGGTCGATCCATTCGTCCCCATGCGAGCACTCCCGGGAATTCGCGGTCGTAGCGATGCAGCGGTGGCGCGGCACCATGGTTTCGGATGGGACAGGCAGATGCAAGGGCAGATGCACGTGCACGTGACCGAAATGATCCTTCCCGTACCGCTTCTTGGCCATTTTTTCTGCCACATTGGACCATGCGACTGCCAGAGGTCCGTACCTCTGCCTGCGGAAAACGGCTGACCTCTTTCCGTTTCCGTAACCGGACGAGTACTGCTCGAAGTGTTTTAGTGGCAGACTGCGGCCCCTGAAGACGGTTGGGGAGGCTGGCGAACGTGAGCGCGGGAGAGCCCGGATCGGTGGTGCGGCGCATGCTGCTCGGCTCGCAACTCAGGCGGCTGCGTGAGGCACGGGGGATCACGCGTGAGGCGGCGGGTTACTCGATCCGCGCGTCCGAGTCGAAGATCAGCCGGATGGAGTTGGGCCGGGTGAGCTTCAAGACCAGGGACGTCGAGGATCTGCTGACGCTGTACGGCATCAGTGACGAGGCGGAGCGCGAGTCGCTGCTCTCCCTCGCCCGGGAGGCCAACGTGGCGGGCTGGTGGCACAGTTACACCGACGTACTGCCGAGCTGGTTCCCCACCTATGTGGGCCTGGAGGGCGCCGCCTCGCTGATCCGGGTGTACGAGGTGCAGTTCGTGCACGGCCTGCTGCAGACCGAGGAGTACGCCCGCGCGGTGGTCCGGCGCGGCATGAAGGGCGCGAGCCCGGCCGACGTGGAGCGGCGGGTCGCGCTGCGCCTGGAGCGGCAGAAGCACCTGCTCGCGGACAACGCCCCCGAGTTCCACATCGTCCTGGACGAGGCCGCCCTGCGCCGCCCGTACGGCGACCGTGACGTGATGCGCGGCCAGCTCCAGCACCTGATCGACATCTCCGGTCGCCCCAACGTGCGGCTCCAGGTGATGCCGTTCGGCTTCGGCGGGCACTCCGGCGAGAGCGGCGCCTTCACCATCCTCAGCTTCCCCGACACGGACCTCTCCGACGTGGTCTACCTGGAGCAGCTGACCAGCGCCCTGTACCTGGACAAGCGCGAGGACGTCGCCCAGTACGAGCAGGCGCTCAAGGAGCTCCAGCAGGACAGTCCGGGCCCTGACGAGAGCCGGGATCTTCTCCGCGGTCTCCTTCAACTCTCTTGAAACACAAGTACGATGACGTGTGATCAGACCGTGACGTGGCTCCTGTGTCTGCTACCGATTGAGGGATCACATGCCGTCCTACTTCAGCGACCTGGCCCAGCAGTACATCGACGGTGAGTGGCGCCCGGGCACAGGTTCCTGGGACGTCATCGACTTCAACCCGTACGACGACGAGAAGCTGGCCTCGATCACCGTGGCGACGGTCGACGAGGTCGACCAGGCCTACCGCAGCGCCGCCCGTGCCCAGAAGCAGTGGGCGGCGACCAACCCGTACGCCCGCCGTACGGTGTTCGAGCGGGCGCTGCGGCTGATCGAGGACCGCGAGGAGGAGATAGCGGACCTGATCGTCGCGGAGCTGGGCGGCACGCGCGTCAAGGCCGGCTTCGAGCTGCACCTCGCCAAGGAGTTCCTGCGCGAGGCGGTCAACCTGGCGCTGCGCCCGGAGGGCAGGATCCTGCCCTCCCCGGCCGACGGCAAGGAGAACCGCGTCTACCGGGTGCCGGTGGGCGTGGTGGGTGTGATCAGCCCGTTCAACTTCCCGTTCCTGCTGTCGATCAAGTCCGTCGCGCCGGCCCTCGCGCTCGGCAACGGCGTGGTGCTCAAGCCGCACCAGAACACCCCGATCGCGGGCGGCACCCTGGTCGCGAAGATCTTCGAGGACGCGGGGCTGCCGGGCGGTCTGCTCAATGTCGTCGTCACCGACATAGCGGAGATCGGCGACGCCTTCATCGAGCACCCGGTGCCCAAGGTCATCTCCTTCACCGGCTCCGACAAGGTCGGCCGGCACGTGGCCACCGTCTGCGCCTCCCACTTCAAGCGCGCGGTGCTCGAACTGGGCGGCAACAGCGCGCTGGTGGTCCTGGACGACGCCGACATCGACTACGCGGTCGACGCGGCCGTCTTCAGCCGCTACGTGCACCAGGGCCAGGTCTGCATGGCGGCGAACCGGGTCCTGGTGGACCGCTCGGTGGCCGAGGAGTTCACCGAGAAGTTCGTCGCCAAGGTCCGGTCCCTCAAGGTCGGCGACCCGCGTGACCCGCGGACCGTCATCGGACCGGTGATCAACTCCCAGCAGGCGAGCGCCGTCTCGGGCGTCGTGGACCAGGCGCTCGCCGAGGGCGCCACCGCCCTCGTGCACGGCACCACCACCGGCAACCTGGTCGAGCCCAGCGTGCTCACCGACGTCCCCGCCGGCTCCGCCCTGCTCCAGCAGGAGGTCTTCGGCCCGGTCGTCTTCCTCGTCCCCTTCGACGGCGAGGAGGAGGCGGTCCGGATCGTCAACGACACCCCCTACGGCCTCAGCGGCGCCGTCCACACGGGCGACATCGAGCGCGGTGTCGCGTTCGCCAAGCGCGTCGACACCGGCATGTTCCACGTGAACGACGGCACCGTGCACGACGAGCCGCTGGTGCCGTTCGGCGGTGAGAAGCACTCCGGCCTCGGCCGGCTGAACGGCGAGACGACGGTCGAGGCGTTCACCACGGTCAAGTGGATCTCGGTGCAGCACGGCCGCAGCGGCTTCCCCTTCTGAAGGTTCCGAAAGGCGCCTTCCGGAGGTTCCAGAGGCGCCCGGGACATCCCCCGCGCGCGCCGGGCCCTTGCGGACAGAAGCTGACCGCAAGGGCCCGTAGCTTCTTCCTTGTCAGGCAAGAGGACCCGAGGAGAGGCGGCCGGTCATGGTCACACACGTGGCGGCGGAGACGCAGGGCGACGAGCGCGGGGCGCTGCTCGCGTTCCTGGAGGAACAGCGAGGCGGCATCCGCCGGGCGCTGCTGGGGCTGACGGAGGAGCAGGCCCGCTCCCGTCCGAGCGCCAGCGAACTGACCCTCGGCGGTCTGCTCAAGCACGTCGCCGAGGTCGAGCAGAGCTGGCTGGCCCGGGCCCGGCAGGAGCCGCCGGCGGTCCACCGCGACCAGTCGAACTGGAACGAGTGCTTCCGGCTCACCGACGACGAGACGGTGGCCGGGCAGCTCGCCTACTGGGAGAAGGTCGCCGGCGAGACGGAGGAGTACATCCGTTCCGCGCCCAGCCTGGACGACACCTTCCCGCTGCCGCCCGACCCCTGGTTCCCGCCGGAGGGCCGGGTCTCCCTGCGCTGGCTGTGCCTGCACCTGATCCGCGAGACCGCCCGGCACGCCGGCCACGCCGACATCATCCGGGAGTCCCTGGACGGGAAGACCGCCTTCGAGCTGGTGGCCCTGGAGCAGCGGGGCTGAGCCGCGGCCATAACCTGGACGGCATGTCAGCGATCCGTCTTCTCGTGCTGGGCGCGGTCCGCCAGCACGGGCGGGCCCACGGCTACCAGGTCCGCGGCGACCTGGAGTACTGGGGCGCGCACGAGTGGTCCAACGCCAAGCCGGGCTCGATCTACCACGCGCTGAAGCAGATGGCGAAGCAGGGGCTGCTGCGCGCGCACGAGATCGCGCCGTCCACCGCGGGCGGTCCGCCGCGCACCGAGTACGAGATCACGGACCCGGGCCGGGCGGAGTTCTTCCGGCTGCTGCGCGAGTCCCTGGTCTCCTACGACCAGAAGATGGACATCCAGTCCGCCGCCCTCGGCTTCCTGGTCGAACTGGACCGGGCCGAGGCGCTGGACCTGCTGCGGGAGCGGATCCGGCGCATCGGACAGTGGCGGTCGGCCGTCACCGGGCACTACCTCCCCGAGGACGGCCCCGGACAGCTCGGCCACATCGGCGAGATCATGAACCACTGGCTGCACACGGCCGACTCCGACGCCGCCTGGACCCAGGGGCTCATCGACCGCCTGGAGGCGGGCGCGTACACCTTCGCGGGGGAGGGCGAGCCGTTCGTGGGCGTCCTCGCCGAGGGCCAGGACAACCCGTACGCGACGGGGGAGCGGCACCCGGGGGACGACCGCTGACCCGGCACGGCCGCGTACGCCCCCTAGTGGTGGAAGCCGGTGGCCGCCCCCCGGTCCTCGGTGAGGGGCTGCGGCTGCCGGCGCAGTTCCGGCAGCAGGCGGGCCAGGTCGTCCACGAACAGGTCGGCGAGGTCGTGGGAGAAGCCGTTGCGGCACACGACCCGCAGCACCGCCAGGTCCTCGCGGTTCGGCGGGAAGGTGTAGGCGGGCAGCAGCCAGCCGTGCTCGCGCATCCGCCGGGAGACGTCGAAGACGTCGTAGGACAGGCCCTCGTTGGTGGTGAAGGCGAACACCGGCAGCTCGTCGCCGCGCGTCAGCAGCCGGAAGTCGCCGAGCGCCTCGATCTTGCCGGCGAGTGCCCGCGCCACGTCCCGCGTGGTCTGCTGCACCGCCCGGTAGCCCTCGCGGCCCAGCCGCAGGAACGAGTAGTACTGCGCGACGACCTGGGCTCCGGGGCGGGAGAAGTTCAGGGCGAACGTCGGCATGTCGCCGCCCAGGTAGTTGACCCGGAAGACCAGCTCCTCGGGCAGCGCCTCCTTGTCCCGCCACAGAGCCCAGCCGACGCCCGGGTAGACCAGGCCGTACTTGTGCCCGGAGGTGTTGATCGACGCCACCCGCGGCAGCCGGAAGTCCCACACCAGGTCCTCGTCGAGGAACGGCGCGATCATCGCCCCGGAGGCGCCGTCGACGTGCACCGGGATGTCCAGCCCGGTCCGCTCCTGGAGGGCGTCCAGGGCGGCGCACAGCTCCGCGACCGGCTCGTACGACCCGTCGAAGGTGGAGCCGAGGATGCCGACGACACCGATGGTGTTCTCGTCGCACAGCCCGGCCGCCGCCTCCGGGTCCAGGTGGTACCGGTCGCCCTCCATCGGCACCAGCCGCGCCTCCACCTCCCAGAAGTTGCAGAACTTCTCCCAGCAGACCTGCACGTTGACGCCCATGACCAGGTTCGGGCGGGCTCCCGGGTAGCGGTCGGCGTTGCGCTGCGCCCAGCGGCGCTTGAGCGCCATCCCGGCCAGCATGCAGGCCTCGCTGGAGCCCGTGGTCGAACAGCCCACGGCGGCCGACGGGTCCGGGGCGTTCCACAGGTCGGCGAGCATCGCCACACACCGCCGCTCCAGCTCGGCCGTACGCGGGTACTCGTCCTTGTCGATCATGTTCTTGTCCCGGCACTCACCCATCAGGACCCCGGCCTGCGGCTCCATCCAGGTGGTGACGAAGGTGGCCAGGTTCAGCCGCGAGTTGCCGTCCAGCATCAGCTCGTCGTGCACCAGCTGGTACGCCGTGGACGGTGGCAGCGGGGTGTCGGGGAGCCGGTGCGTGGGCGGGGCCTCGGTCATCCCGCCGACCGGATTGGCCTCTCCGAAGAACGGGTTGACCGACATCAGGCGCTCTTCGTGCTTCTCCGGTCCTTTGTGCAGGGCCATGTCGTGCCTCCAGACGGGGGGGGGATGGGATCAGCGGACGGAGGTGCCGTCACCGCGCAGCTGCATCTGCGGCCGCCCGGTCACCAGCAGCCAGGCCGGCAGCGAGGCGATGCAGAGCAGGGCGATGATGGCGGGGGAGGCCACCAGGACGGCGGCCGTGAACAGGCTCACCCAGCCCTGCCGGGTGATCGCCAGCAGCATGCCCAGCACACACGCGGACACGCCCACCGCGGCGGGCACGGCCGGGACGAGCGCGTGGGCGCACAGGCCGAGCGCGGAGCCGACGAAGACGGCGGGGAAGATCCGGCCGCCCCGGAAGCCGCAGGTGGCCGCGACCAGCAGCGCCGCCAGCTTCACGACGGCCATGGTGGCGAACTGCCCGGCCGTCCAGCCCGTCGGGTCGTGCGCCAGCTCGCCCACCTCCGACAGCCCCTTGAAGAGGGTCAGATGACCGCCGACGGCGGCCAGGACGCCGAGCACGGCACCGCCCGCCGGAAGCATCAGCATCGGGTGCCGCAACCGCTGGAAGGCCGCGTGGACGTGGGGAAAGGCGCGTACGGCGCACATGCCGAGCAGGGCGGCCACCGTGGCGAGCACCAGGGCCGCCAGCAGGTCAGCCCAGCGCGGACGGCCCAGCGGCGGCAGGCCCAGGTCGAAGGCCGGCCGGTACAGCAGCGAGGTGGTCAGCGCCCCGACCGCCGCCGCGATCAGCGGCGCGAACAGGTTGTCCCACAGCAGCCCCCTGACCGGCCGCCCGGCCAGCGCCTCGGAGATGACCAGGGCCGCCGCGACTGGGGTGCCGAACAGCGCGCCGATCGTCGCCGCCTCGGCCAGCATCGGCCACAGGGCGCCCGGCAGCCGGGACAGCAGCCGCCCGCCGAGCCAGGCCGCCAGGCCGACGTTCACCGCGATGATCGGGTTCTCCGGGCCCAGGCTGGGGCCGCCCGCCAGCATCAGCCCGGTCGCCAGCACCAGCCCCGGCAGCACCAGGGGCGGCAGCACCGGTGCGTCCAGACCGGTGGTCGCCGGATCCGGTCCGGCGTGGCCCGGTACCTTCCAGACCACCAGTCCGACGGCCAGCCCGGTGGCCACCAGCATGACGAACATCCAGAGCACCGAGTAGGGGCCCACGCCGAGCGCGTCCGGCAGCGGCCCCCACAGCACGCGCTGCAGCTGCTCCGCCCCCAGGCTCAGGCCGACGTAGACGAGGCTCGCGGCCACGCCGACGGCGACGGCGGGCAGGATCAACGGCAGCAGGGCCCGGGCCGGGCTCGCCGGCCGGGTCGAGCGGGCCTGCTGCCCGGTGTCCTGGGTCACGTCGTCACGATAAGCGGACGCAACGCCGTCAACATCCGGAGCGCACCCGGCTTGCACCTCACGTGGCGTGAGGCCTCAGCGTGGTGGCCGTACCGACGACGAAGGAGCGGAAAGTGAGCTACTCCGTGGGACAGGTCGCGGGGTTCGCCGGAATCACGGTGCGCACCCTGCACCACTACGACGAGATCGGCCTGCTCGTGCCCAGCGAGCGCACCCACGCCGGCCACCGGCGCTACAACGACGCCGACCTCGACCGGCTCCAGCAGATCCTGTTCCACCGCGAACTCGGCTTCCCGCTCGACGAGGTCGCGGCCCTGCTCGACGACCCGGACGCGGACCCGCGCGCGCACCTGCGCCGCCAGCACGAGCTGCTGACCGCCCGGATCGAGAAGCTGCAGAAGATGGCCGCGGCCGTGGAGCACGCCATGGAGGCACGCACGATGGGCATCAACCTCACCCCCGAGGAGCGGTTCGAGGTCTTCGGGGACAACGACCCCGAGCAGTTCGCCGAGGAGACCGAGGCGCGCTGGGGCGGCACCGCCGCCTACGCCGAGTCGCAGCGCCGGGCCGCCCGCTACACCAAGGACGACTGGCGGCGCATGCAGGCCGAGTCCGACGACTGGACCGGGCGCTACGTCGCCCTGATGGCCGCCGGCGGGCAGCCGGCCGACGAGGCGGCCATGGACCTCGCCGAGGAGCACCGCCGCCACATCGGCAAGTGGTTCTACGAGTGCCCGCACGCCATGCACCGCTGCCTGGGCTCGATGTACGTCGCCGACGAGCGGTTCAAGGCGTTCTACGACTCCACCCGGCCCGGCCTCGCCGAGCACCTCAGCGAGGCGATCGCCGCCAACGCCGACCGCCACACGACGTGATCCGCCGGCCCGGGGGGTCCTACTCCCGGGCCAGCACGACGGCCGTGCCGTAGGCGCAGACCTCGGTGCCCACGTCCGCCGCCTCGGTGACGTCGAAGCGGAACATCAGCACCGCGTTGGCGCCACGCGCGCGTGCCTGCTCCACCAGCCGCTCCATGGCCTGGTTGCGGGTCTGCACGAGGGTCTTCGTGAGCCCCCGCAGCTCGCCGCCGATCATCGACTTCAGCCCGGCGCCGATCTGGCTGCCGATGTGCCGCGAGCGCACGGTCAGTCCGAAGACCTCGCCGAGCACCTGCTGCACCCGGTACCCGGGCACGTCGTTCGTGGTCACGACCAGCACGTCCGGCTGGGGGCCCTGGCCGCCGCCGTAGTCATCGAGTCCCATGCGTCACAGCTTTCTCCCGGTCGCACCACAGTGCATCCTGGAGGCACCGGTGGAACCTGGGGCGGTCACCTCACGTTGGTAGCTTTGTGCGGCCCCCCATGGACGCCGTAGCCGCCTCACCCCCTCAGGAGCCCGGACCCGTGACGACACTCGCCCTCGGCCCGAGCTGGCTGGACCCCCAGTACCTGCTGGACACCTACAGCATCTGGGGTCTGCTGCTCATCGTCTTCGCCGAGTCCGGCCTGCTCATCGGCTTCTTCCTGCCGGGTGACTCGCTGCTGTTCACCTGCGGTCTGCTGATCACCACGGACAAGTTGGACTTCCCGCTGTGGGCCGCGATCGCCCTGATCTGCCTCGCCGCGATCCTCGGCGACCAGGCGGGCTACATGTTCGGCAAGAAGGTCGGGCCCTCCCTGTTCAGCCGTCCGGACTCACGGCTGTTCAAGCAGGAGAACGTCGCCAAGGCGCACGAGTTCTTCGAGAAGTACGGCCCGAAGTCCCTGGTCCTGGCCCGCTTCGTGCCCATCGTGCGCACCTTCACGCCGATCGTCGCCGGCGTCAGCGGCATGCGGTACCGCTCGTTCCTGACCTTCAACGTCATCGGCGGCGTCCTGTGGGGCGCCGGTGTCACCCTGCTGGGCTCCTGGCTCGGTCGGCACGCGCTCGTCAGGGACAACATCGAGGCCATCCTCATCCTGATCGTCCTCGTGTCGGTGATCCCGATCGCGATCGAGTACCTGCGCGCGCGGAGCAAGAACAAGAAGGCCGCGCGGCGGGAGGCGGCCGAGGACGAGCCCGCCCGGCAGCACGCGGCTCCCGGGTTCCAGCAGCGGCCGGCCATGGACGACGCGACGACCCGCCTGCGCCGCATCGAGCCGGAGGCCCCCTACGAGCAGCCCTACCGGCAGCAGCCCCGGCAGGAGCGGCAGCAGTGGGACCAGGGCGGCTACGACGGCGGCCCCTACCACGGCCAGGAGCAGCACCAGCAGCCGCGGTACCACCAGGACCCGCAGGGGTACGGCCGGAACGAGCCCCGGTACGACCAGAACGGCTACGACCAGAACGGGTACGACCAGAACGGGTACGACCCGAACCGGTACGACGGCGATCAGTACGCCCCGGACCAGTACCCGTACGACAACCGGGGTGACCACCGCACCCGCTGAGACGGTCAGAAACCGCGGGTCCGCTTCGCCGCGCGCCGCTTGCCGGCGGAGCCGACCCGAAGGGTGAGCCGGGAGATCTCCGACCCGAGGTTGACCCCGATCGCGATCGCCATGGCCAGGGACGCCGCCTTGGCCAGCGACACCAGCCCCTTGTCGACCTCGTTCTGCGCCATGTTGAGCAGCCCGAAGTAGGTGGCCGAACCCGGCAGCAGGGGCCCGATGGCCGCGGTCGTGTACGGCAGCGCCGACGCGAACCGGAACCGGGACAGCAACTGCCCGAACAGCCCCACCAGACCCGCCGCCACCGCGGTGGAGGCCACCGGCGAGATCCCGCCCGCGTGGTTCATCGCGCCGTACACCGACCACGCCACGCCCCCGTTGAGCGTGACCGCCAGCACGGTGGACCGCTCCTGCTGCAGCAGCACGGCGAACGTCAGCGACAGCACCATGGACGCGGCGATCTGCACCAGCGGCCGCCCGGAGATACCGCCCAGCGCCGCGTCGGGATCCAGCTTGCCGCCCACCTTCACCCCGAAGTACAGGACGACCAGCACGCCGGCGACGATGCCGACGAAGAAGTACATGACCTCCAGCAGCCGCGCCGACGCGGTGATGTAGAAGCCCGTCAGACCGTCCTGCACCCCCGCCACCAGCGCCCGCCCGGGCAGCAGCGCGAACAGGCCACCGGTGACCACCGCGGACGCGTTCACGCCGACGTGCGTCAGCGAGAACGCCACCCCGATCGCCGCCGGCGGCATCGCGGCCACCGTGAACTGGTAGAACTCCGGCAGTCCGCGCCCCGCGCACGCCCAGGCCAGCCGGTCACCGAGCATCGCGCCCAGCGCGGCGGCGACGAACACGAGCAGACCACCGCCCACCAGCACCGAGGCCGCACCGGCCAGCAGCCCGCTGGCCAGGGTCAGCGCCCACCCGGGGTACGGGTGCCTGTTGCGCCGGATCTCGGCCAGCCGCCGGTAGGCCTCCTCCAGGGAGACATGGGTCTCCGGGTCGGTCAGGTCGTCCACCAGGTGGAACACGGCCGCGAGCCGGGTGTAGTCGGTGCCCCGCCGCCGCACCGTGCGCGAGGCCGTCACCGGGTCGTCCACCAGCGAGGGCTGGTGGGAGATCGACAGCAGGGTGAAGGTGACGTTCGGTTCGCAGCGGTCCAGGCCGTAGGACCTGCACACCGCGAACATCGCGGCCTCCACGTCCTCCGCGCCCTCGCCGCCGGCCAGCAGCAGTTCGCCGATACGCAGGGTCAGGTCGAGCACCCGCGGAACCGCCGGGCCCTCGTCCTCGGACCGCTGCACGGGCTCGGGCGCCGGCCGCTCGGTCACCGGCATGCGCAGCATCGTGCGCATCCGGTCCTGCCACGGCGCGTCCTTGATCAGGCTGACCGTGGGCACGCCCGTCGCCGGGGTGAACGCCACCAGCGCGTCCTTGGCGCTGTAGGTGCGCGGCAGACTGAACGCCGACCCCTCGGGCTCCGCGCTCGCCGGCTGCGGCGCCTGCAGCCCCTCGGGTACCGAGAACTCGGACGTGGTCTCCGCCTCGCCCCCGCCCCTGGGGACCGCCAGTCCCTGGGGAAGGGCGAACTCGGACGTGATCTCCGGGTCGTACGTGGTCCGCGCCTCGTCCGACCGGGGCTTGCGGTCCTCCGCCTCCGTCACCTCGCACCGCTTCCTGAACGACACCTTCCGTATTCCTCAGTATGCGCACGCGTACGCAAACGGGCCGCGCCACCCCCGTCCAGGGTGCCGCGGCCCGCGTCGGGCAAACCGGCCGGTCAGTGGCCGCCCTGCTCCTTGAAGCGCTTGTACGACCGCTCGATCTCGATCTCGGCGTCCGTGCGGCCCACCCAGTTGGCCCCCTCGACCGACTTGCCGGGCTCCAGGTCCTTGTACACCTCGAAGAAGTGCTGGATCTCCAGGCGGTCGAACTCCGACACGTGGTGGATGTCGCGCAGGTGCTCCACACGCGGGTCGGTGGCCGGCACGCACAGCAGCTTGTCGTCGCCGCCCGCCTCGTCCGTCATCCGGAACATGCCGATCGCGCGGCACTTGATCAGGCAGCCCGGGAAGGTGGGCTCGTCAAGAATGACCAGCGCGTCCAGCGGGTCGCCGTCCTCGCCGAGGGTGTTCTCGACGAAGCCGTAGTCGGTCGGGTAGGCGGTCGAGGTGAAGAGGCGACGGTCCAGGCGGATCCGACCGGTCTCGTGGTCCACCTCGTACTTGTTGCGCGAACCCTTCGGGATCTCGATCGTGACGTCGAACTCCACCGGTGGCTCCTCCATGATCAACACATAGTTCTGGTGATTAAGTGTCCCTCACGCAGGTGTGTGATCGCGAAAGGGGCTGGTGGTCGTGCCAGAGCAGAGGCCTTGGCGAGCCGCGGTACCGCAGGTGCGGCGGATCGCGAACGCCGTACGACCGCGCCTGGCGCGGGCCGCGACGGTCGCGAAACCCCGGATCGCGCGGCTGACGAAGGCCGTGCGCCCCGAACTCGCGCACCTCCCCCGCCGGCGGACCGACAGGACCTGGCAGTACACCGCGGGCGCCGCCACGGCCGGGCTGGCACTGGCCGCCGCGGTGGTGACCGCCGCCGGTCCCTGGAACGCCAACGGTCAGCGTACGGCCGAGCGGGACCGGGCGGCCGCCCTGGAGCGATCAGGTGGCGCAGATCACGGCGGATCCGGCACCGGCGCCCAGACCCCGCAGGCCGCGCCCAGCGCCGCGGCCGTCCTCGCGGGCCTGGGCGGCACCACCGGCACCGTCAGCACCAAGAAGACCCCGCCCGGCCGGCAGGCCCTCACGGACGTCCTCGGGCCCCTCCTGGACGCCCCGGCACTCGGCTCCGGCCGCGGCGCGGCCGTCGTCGACGTCACCAGCGGCACCCGCCTCTACGCCGCCGGTGCCGACCAGGCCCTCACCCCCGCCTCCACCACCAAGATCGCCACCGCGGTCGCCGCGCTGTCCGCCCTCGGCTCCGACCACCGCTTCACCACCCGGGCCGCGCTCGAACCCGACACCGGGGAACTGGTCCTGGTGGGCGGCGGCGACCCCACCCTCACCGCGCGCCGCGACGCCGGGGACCTGGCGAGCCTGCGCACCCTCGCCGCCGACACCGCCGCCACCCTCGCGAAGCGCGGCATCCACAAGATCACGCTGTCCTACGACACCACGCTCTTCTCCGGCCCGGCCCTTCACCCCATCGGCGTCAACGAGAACCTCGCCCCGGTGAGCGCCCTGACCGCCGACGAGGGCCGCACCGACGACTCCACCAGCGGCCCCGCGGCCCGCGTCACCGACCCGGCCGCGGACGCCGCCCGCAAGTTCGCCGGCTTCCTGCGCGACGCCGGCGTCGAGACCACGCCCCCCGGGCCCTCCAAGGCCACCGGCCGCGCCGAGACCCTCGCCACCGTCTCCTCGCCCACGCTGGCCACCCTCGTCGAGCGCATGCTGACCAACAGCGACAACGACATCGCCGAGACCCTGGCCCGCCAGACCGCCCTCGCGAGCGGCGAGGCGGGCAGCTTCGGCGGCGGCGCCAAGGCCATCGCCACCCAGCTGCGCAAACTGGGCCTGCCGCTGTCCGGCGCCTCCTTCCACGACGGCAGCGGCCTCGACCGCGACGACCGGCTGACGGCGAACCTCCTCACCGCCCTCCTGGTCAAGGCCGGCGACCCCGCCCGCCCCGGCCTGCGGCCCGTCCTCACCGGCCTCCCCGTGGCCGGCTTCACCGGAACCCTGACCGACCGCTACGCCGACGGCGCGGCCGGCGTCGTACGGGCCAAGACCGGCACGCTCACCGGCGTCAACACCCTGGCCGGCACGGCCGTCGACCGCGACGGCCACCTGCTCGCCTTCGCCTTCATGGCCTACGGCACCACCAACGCCCAGGAGGCCCAGTCGGCCCTGGACGGGACGGCCACGGCCCTCGCCGGCTGCGGCTGCGGTTAGTCGCCACCGGAGCGGGCCGCCCCGCGCGCGGGCGGCCCGTAACGCCCCCGCACGGCCTGCCCGAAATGGGACCGCTCACGTACCGTTGACGCATGACGAGCTTCGGTGGCACCGCATCTCCCGGGATGGTCGACTGGAACCTCGCGGTGGCGACCGCGACACGGCTCGTGCGACCGGGCCCCGAGGTCAGCCGCGACGAGGCCAGGGAAGTCGTCGCGGAACTGCGCCGGCACGCCAAGGCCTCGGAGGAACACGTCCGGGGCTTCACCCGGTTGGGCACCGACGAGACCCACGACACCCCGGTCCTGGTCGTCGACCGCCCCGGCTGGGTCCGGGCCAACGTCGCCGGCTTCCGCGAACTCCTCAAGCCCCTGCTGGACAAGATGCAGGAACGGCGCGGCGGCAACCCGGGCAGCGCCGTCCTCGGCGCCGTCGGCGGCAAGGTCACCGGCGTCGAACTCGGCATGCTGCTGTCCTTCCTCGCCTCCCGTGTCCTCGGCCAGTACGAGACCTTCGCCCCCGCCTCCCGCGACCTGCCCGCCGGGGAGAACGGCGGCGGCCGGCTGCTCCTGGTCGCGCCCAACATCGTCCACGTGGAACGCGAACTCGACGTCCAGCCCCACGACTTCCGTCTCTGGGTGTGCCTGCACGAGGAGACGCACCGCACCCAGTTCACCGCCGTGCCCTGGCTCCGCGACCACCTCGAGGGCGAGATCCAGTCGTTCTTGGCGGAGACCGACGTCGACCCGATGACCGTCCTGGAACGCGTCCGGGAAGCCGCCCAGTCCCTGGCCGGAGGCCGTCCCGAGGGCGAGGAGGAAGACGGCGGACGCTCCTTCGTGGAACTGGTGCAGACCCCGTCCCAGCGCGAGATCCTCGGCCGCCTCACCGCCGTCATGTCCCTGCTCGAGGGCCACGCCGACTTCGTCATGGACGGTGTCGGCCCCCAGGTCGTGCCGAGCGTCGCCGAGATCCGCGAGAAGTTCCAGCAGCGCCGCGCCAAGGGCGCCTCCCGGCTCGACCTCGCCCTGCGCAAACTGCTCGGCCTGGACGCCAAGCTCAGGCAGTACCGCGACGGCGAACGCTTCGTGCGCGCCGTCGTCGACCAGGTCGGCATGGACGGCTTCAACCACGTCTGGACCTCGCCCAACACCCTGCCCACCAAGGCGGAGATCGCCAAACCGGCGGACTGGGTCGCACGGGTGCACCGCAAGGCGGAGTCGTGAACCACGCCGCGAGGCCGTGAGACGAATCCGGCCGACGGCAGGCGAACGCCCCTCCAATCACCCGTCCGAGGGACCGTGAGCCATGGGTAGGCGTGCAATGCTCGGGGAACGGCCCGCTTCTGTCACCATCGACACACTCTGAGTGACCGAACCTCGGGCTCACCCCCCGAAGACTTCATGAAGGGAACCGGACATGGGTCCCCATCCATCGGTCGCGGCGATACGCCTGGCGGTCCGCCGCGTCCTACACGACATCCTGACCGACCACACCAGCACCATCGGACGAAGCACCGGGCACCTCCGGACCGCCGCCGTGCGCGGCCCGGCCGAGCGGCCCCCCTCCCCGCTCGTGCTCGTCGCGTGCTCCGGCGGCGCCGACTCCATGGCGCTCGCCTCCGCCCTCGCCTTCGAAGCCCCCAAGCTCGGCATCCGCGCCGGCGGCGTCACCGTCGACCACGGCCTCCAGCCCGGCTCCGGGCTGCGCGCCGACGAGGTCGTGCTCAAGCTGCGCGGACTCGGCCTCGACCCCGTCGAGTCCATCGCCGTGACCGTCGGCCGCGAGGGCGGACCCGAGGCCGCCGCCCGCGACGCCCGCTACGCCGCCCTGGACGCGGCGGCCGAACGCCACGGCGCCACCGCCGTCCTGCTCGGCCACACCCGCGACGACCAGGCCGAGACCGTCCTGCTCGGCCTCGCCCGCGGCTCCGGCATCCGCTCCCTGTCCGGAATGGCCGCGGTCTCGGGGGCCGGCGGCCGTTACCGGCGCCCCTTCCTGACCCTGGACCGGCAGACCGCCCGCAAGGCCTGCATGGCCCAGTCCCTGTCGGTCTGGGACGACCCGCACAACGCCGACCCCGCCTACACCCGCTCCCGGCTCCGGCACGAAGGCCTGCCCGCCCTGGAGAAGGCCCTCGGCAAGGGTGTCGTGGAAGCGCTCGCCCGCACCGCCCAGCTCTCCCGCGACGACGCCGACGCCCTCGACACCTGGGCCAGCCAGGCCGAGGCCTCCGTACGCGACGCCACCGGCTTCCTGGAGTGCGCCAAGCTCTACGCCCTCCCGCCGGCCGTGCGCCGCCGCATCCTGCGCCGCGCCGCCATCGACGCCGGTGCCCCGGCCGGCTCCCTCTTCGCCCGCCACATCGAGGAAGTCGACCGGCTCATCACCGGATGGCGCGGCCAGGGAGCCATCAATCTCCCGGGCAAAGTCGTCGCCCGGCGCCAGGGTGGCAGACTGGTGATTCGGCAGGGCTGACATCGCGGCTCCGGAGGACCCCCTCCGGCAGGGCGGGACAGCCCGAGGCACGCGAGTGCTGCCGTAAGTGCGGGACGACCGAAAGTGATGCGGGTGGACGCGAACGACATGGGTGCCGACCTCCAGCGGGTACTCATCACCAAAGAAGAGATCGACGCGAAGCTGGCCGAGCTGGCCGCGAAGATCGACGCGGAGTACGCGGGCAAGGACCTGCTCATCGTCGGCGTCCTCAAGGGCGCGGTGATGGTCATGGCGGACCTCGCCCGGGCGCTGTCCACCCCCGTCACCATGGACTGGATGGCCGTGTCCTCCTACGGCGCGGGCACCCAGTCCTCCGGTGTCGTCCGCATCCTCAAGGACCTCGACACCGACATCAAGGGCAAGCACGTCCTGATCGTCGAGGACATCATCGACTCCGGCCTGACCCTGTCCTGGCTGATCAACAACCTCGGCTCGCGCGAGCCCGCCACCCTCAAGGTGTGCACGCTGCTGCGCAAGCCGGACGCCGCCAAGGTCGCCATCGACGTCGAGTGGGTCGGCTTCGACATCCCGAACGAGTTCGTCGTCGGCTACGGCCTCGACTACGCCGAGAAGTACCGCAACCTGCCGTTCGTCGGTACGCTCGCGCCCCACGTCTACGGCGGCTGAGCCAACCGGGCCATTCCCTGTAGGACGACCGGGAACCCCAGCGGGTTTCCCCGCGTTGGAGCATGCAGAGACGGGATTGCCGGCCGTCGATGCCGCTCCGTGCGGCTTCGGACAACAATGCTGGGGTACCGTCAGAAGAACTGTCTTATCAAACTCACTATGGCAGGAGGGACGGGGCGACACCGCTCCGTATGGATGGACGTGAAGCGATACTTCCGTGGGCCGGTCATGTGGATCGTGCTGGCCGTCCTTGCCGTGGTCGTGTTGATGCAGGTCGTCGGCTCGTCCGGCGGCTACAAGACGGTTGACACCGGCCAGGTCGTGGCGGCGATCAACGACAACAGGGTCCAGTCGGCCAAGCTCACCACCGGTGACGAGCAGACCGTCAAGGTCGAGCTCAAGGACGGTCAGAAGGTCGACGGCAGCTCCAAGATCCAGGCGAGCTACATCGGCGACCAAGGCGTGACCATCGCCAGCACGCTGCAGAGCAAGTACCAGGAAAAGCAGATCCCGGACGGCTACACGGTGTCGCCGTCCAAGCAGAACCCGTTCCTCGGCGTCCTGCTCTCCCTGCTGCCCTTCGTCCTCATCGTGGTCGTCTTCCTGTTCCTGATGAATCAGATGCAGGGCGGCGGCTCCCGGGTCATGAACTTCGGCAAGTCCAAGGCGAAGCTCATCACCAAGGACACCCCGAAGACGACGTTCACCGACGTCGCCGGCTGTGACGAGGCCGTCGAGGAACTCCACGAGATCAAGGAGTTCCTGCAGGAGCCGGCCAAGTTCCAGGCCGTCGGTGCCAAGATCCCCAAGGGCGTGCTGCTCTACGGCCGTCCCGGTACGGGCAAGACCCTCCTCGCGCGCGCCGTTGCCGGCGAGGCGGGCGTCCCCTTCTACTCGATCTCCGGTTCCGACTTCGTCGAGATGTTCGTCGGTGTCGGTGCCTCCCGGGTCCGCGACCTGTTCGAGCAGGCCAAGGCCAACGCCCCGGCGATCGTCTTCGTCGACGAGATCGACGCGGTCGGCCGCCACCGCGGCGCCGGCCTCGGCGGTGGACACGACGAGCGCGAGCAGACGCTGAACCAGCTGCTGGTCGAGATGGACGGCTTCGACGTCAAGGGCGGCGTCATCCTCATCGCCGCCACCAACCGGCCCGACATCCTCGACCCGGCGCTCCTGCGCCCCGGCCGGTTCGACCGGCAGATCGCCGTCGACCCGCCGGACCTGCAGGGCCGCATGGAGATCCTCAAGGTCCACCAGAAGGGCAAGCCGGTCGCGCCCGACGTCGACCTGGCCGCCGTCGCCCGCCGCACCCCCGGCATGACCGGCGCCGACCTCGCCAACGTGCTGAACGAGGCGGCCCTGCTCACCGCCCGCGGTGACCAGAAGCTGATCGACAACAAGGCGCTGGACGAGGCGATCGACCGTGTGGTCGCGGGCCCGCAGAAGCGGACCCGGATCATGTCGGACAAGGAGAAGAAGATCACCGCGTACCACGAGGGCGGTCACGCCCTGGTCGCGGCGGCCTCGCCGAACTCCGACCCGGTCCACAAGATCACCATCCTGTCCCGGGGCCGCGCCCTCGGCTACACGATGGTGCTCCCGGACGAGGACAAGTACTCCACCACCCGCAACGAGATGCTCGACCAGCTCGCCTACATGCTGGGCGGCCGGGCGGCCGAGGAACTGGTCTTCCACGACCCGACCACCGGTGCCGCCAACGACATCGAGAAGGCCACCAACCTGGCCCGCGCGATGGTCACGCAGTACGGCATGACCGAGCGGCTCGGCGCGATCAAGTTCGGCGGGGACAACAGCGAGCCCTTCCTCGGACGTGAGATGGCTCACCAGCGCGACTACTCCGAAGAGGTCGCCGCGCTGGTGGACGAAGAGGTCAAGAAGCTCATCGAGACCGCTCACAACGAGGCCTGGGAGATCCTGGTCGAGAACCGCGATGTGCTCGACAACCTCGTCCTGGCGCTCCTCGAGAAGGAGACCCTGGGCAAGGAGGAGATCGCCGAGGTCTTCGCGACGATCCACAAGCGCCCGCCGCGGCCCGCCTGGACCGGCTCCTCCCGCCGCACCCCCTCCACCCGACCGCCGGTGCTCTCCCCCAAGGAGCTGGCACTGACCAACGGTGCGAACGGCGCGACGGCGGCCATCAGCACGGCCAAGTCCACGGCGTCGGACACCGCCCCGGTGACCGAGCAGACCCCGGAGGACCGCCCCGAGAGCTGACCGCTCCGCCCCACGGGCCCGGAATGAACGCCGCACCCCCCAGGTTCTAGCCTGGGGGGTGCGGCATTTTCGTATGCCCGCGAGCAGCTCGCGTGGGCCGCGCGCGGGACAGGCACAGGAACGAGGAACCCACAGATGACCGACCCCGTGACGCTGGACGGTGAGGGCCGCGTCGGCGAGTTCGACGAGAAGCGCGCCGAGAACGCCGTGA
Source organism: Streptomyces sp. NPDC002386 (assembly GCF_053593175.1). Taxonomy (NCBI): domain Bacteria; kingdom Bacillati; phylum Actinomycetota; class Actinomycetes; order Kitasatosporales; family Streptomycetaceae; genus Streptomyces; species Streptomyces sp. NPDC002386. The sequence continues at coordinate 42,501 of NZ_JBSFBX010000002.1, read as the reverse complement.
GGGAGCTGCTGATCGCGGTCGGTGAGGACCCGGACCGTGAGGGCCTCAGGGAGACCCCGGCGCGGGTGGCGCGGGCGTATCGGGAGATCTTCGCGGGCCTGTGGCAGGAGCCCGAGGACGTCCTGACGACGACGTTCGACCTGGGACACGACGAGATGGTCCTGGTGAAGGACATCGAGGTGTACAGCACCTGTGAACACCATCTCGTGCCGTTCAGGGGTGTCGCCCACGTCGGGTACATTCCGTCCGTCTCCGGCAAGATCACCGGGCTGTCCAAGCTCGCTCGCCTCGTGGACGTCTACGCGCGGCGCCCGCAGGTGCAGGAGCGGCTCACCACGCAGATCGCAGACTCCCTCATGGAGATACTCGAACCCCGCGGAGTGATCGTGGTCGTCGAGTGCGAGCACATGTGCATGTCGATGCGCGGCATCCGCAAGCCGGGTGCGAAGACCCTCACCTCTGCGGTGCGCGGCCAGCTCCGGGACGCGGCCACTCGGAACGAGGCCATGAGCCTCATCATGGCGCGCTGATCCGGGCCGGGGGCCGGTGCGGCTCCGCGGGCCTCCTCCGTCGTCGGGTGGCTCAGGCCGCCGGCTCCGCGCCCGTGTGGTTCTGGTCGTCGTCCTCGGGGAGTTTGCAGACCCGTTCGAGGAACAGGGCCGACGCTATGACGGCGACGCCGGCCAGCACCGAGAAGCCGGCGTAGACGGCCTGGTCGCGGCGGGCGGGGATGTCGAGGAGTTCCAGGAGGAAGACGCCCGTGCCGCCGTACATGCCGGTGACGAGGGCGGCCACCAGGGCGCTGGCCTGGCCGAAGACGACCGCCCGGGCGGCCATCAGGGGGTCGACGCCCTTGGCTCCGGGACGGCGCTCGCGCTGGGCCTTGAAGCGGGCGCGCAGCGAGAGCGCCGTGGCGAGCAGGACCACCGCGATCAGGGCGAGGACCACGGGGGCGGCAAGGGGGACGCTGGGCAGGGTCCCGACCGAGTTCCAGAGGCGGGCGCCCGCCCAGGACAGGACGCCGGCCGCGACGAACACGCCGGCCAGCACCCTGATGCGCAGCTGTTTCACGATGTCCCTTCAGCTCCCCCGGACCGTCCCGGACTGTGGTCGTCTAGACCTTAACGACTACTCGGGCAGTCGGAGTTCCAGGTCGGCGCGAGCTTCGACGCCGTGGCGGGTGACGCCCGACAGCAGGTCGGCCACCGGGCCCCGGCCGGGAAGCTGGGCCAGCGGGTCGACGTCGTGCCAGGGCGCGAGCACGAAGGCGCGTTCGTGGGCGCGCGGGTGGGGGAGGGTCAGCCGCGGGTCGTCGGAGGTGACGTCGGCGTAGGCGACGATGTCGACGTCCAGGGTGCGCGGCCCCCAGTGCTCGTCGCGGACCCGGTGGAAGGCCTCCTCGACGGCGTGGGCCCGCTCCAGCAGGGAGGACGGGGGCAGCGTGGTCTTGAGGACCACGACGGCGTTGAAGTAGGAGGGCTGCGAGCCCGGCTCGACGCCCCACGGCTCGGTCTCGTAGACCGGGGAGACGGCCTTCACGCGGACGCCGGGGGTGTCCTCCAGGGCGTCGACGGCCCCCTGGAGGGTCTCCAGGCGGTTGCCGAGGTTGGAGCCGATGGAGATCACGGCCCGTTTGGGGTTGCTCAGCGTGGTGTCGGCGGCGTCGACCTGCTCGACGACCGCGGCGGGCACCGGCTGGACGGTCGGGTCGCTGTGACCCTGGGTGAAAGGTCGGGTCATACTCGGCTCCGGGTGATGGTGACGGTCACGTCGTCGAAGGGCACGGTGATCGGGGCGTCCGGCTTGTGGACGCAGACCTCGACCTCCTGGACCCCCTCGTGCTTCAGACAGGTCTGGGCGATCCGCTCGGCGAGGGTCTCGATGAGGTTCACCGGCTCACCCTCGACCACGGCCACGACCTCCTCGGCGACGATGCCGTAGTGCACGGTCTTCGTCAGGTCGTCGTCGGCGGCGGCGGGCCGGGTGTCCAGGCCGAGGACGAGGTCGACGAGGAAGGTCTGGCCCTCCTCGCGTTCCTTGGGGAACACGCCGTGGTGCCCGCGGGCCTTCAGGCCGCGCAGCGCGACACGATCCACGCGAATCACTCCTGCAATCGTCGGGAAGGGCCGGGCGGTGCCACGTGCGGACGGCACACCGGCCTTGGGACGAATCTACCTGCGGGCGCCGACAGGGCCGGGATACCGGGGCGCGGGTTGGGCCGGGACCCGGAGCTTTCATCGCGCGTTCTCCCTGGGGAGCCCGGCCGCGTCATGGGCTGGTAGCCGCACCTACCCAGGGTTCGTGATTCCAACCACTTCTCGGCTTCCGCGGGGCGCGTCGCCGTTCAGAGCAGGGGATCGTCGTCCGGATTCACGCCGTTCACTCCGTCCTGTCCGCTCTCGTCCTCCTCGTCGGATTCGGTCAGTACGGGTGAGGCGTGGTGGGACCAGAGTTTCCAGCCGGTGGGCGTGCGGCGGAAGACGTTCGTGGCGACGACGAGCTGACCGAGCAGGGGGCCGAGCTCGGCGCCGTCCTCGGGGGCCGGACCGCCGCTGAGGATGTTCTCGGTGCAGGTCACCAGCGCGGTGTCCCCGGTGACCGAGACATGCACATCGGTCAGGAAGAACTGGATGTAGTCGGTGTTCGCCATGATCAGCGCGTACGACCGGAGGACCTCGGCGCGGCCGGTGAGCACGGGCCAGCCGGGGTGGACGCAGGAGACCACGCCGGTGTCGGCCGGGTCGTGGTACTCCTCGTCGACGCCCAGGTCGGTGGGCACGAGCCAGAGGGAGGACAGCTCCTCGAAGTCCCCGCGCTCCATCGCCTCGTAGAAGGCGGTGTTGGCGGCCTCCACCTGTTCGACGTCGGTGTGGGGGGCGCTCACCGGGTTCCTTCCGCCCCGTGCTCGCCGCGGGCGCCCCGCGCGGACCGTTCCGCGCGCGCTCCCTCCACGGCGCGCGCGACCCGTACGGCGTCCGCGCTGGCGTGCACCTCGTGCACGCGTACCGCCCAGGCGCCGGCCTGCGCGGCGAGCGCGGAGACGGCGGCCGTGGCGGCGTCGCGTTCCCGGGCCGGCGGTGGAGCGCCCTGCGGGCCGGCGAGGACGCGGCCGAGGAACCGTTTGCGGGAGGCGGCGACGAGCAGCGGGTGGCCGAGCGCGCGCAGGCGGTCGAGGTGGGCGAGGAGGGCGAGGTCGTGCTCGGCCTCCTTGGAGAAGCCGAGTCCGGGGTCGACGACGACGCGGTCGGGGGCGATGCCGCCCGCCAGTACGGCCTCCACGCGGGCGCGGAGTTCGTCCACGACCTCGGCGACGACGTCCTCGTAGGCGCCCTGGACGTTGCCGCCCTCGAGGAAGCCGCGCCAGTGCATGACGACGAAGGGCGCGCCGGTGGCGGCGACCACGGGGATCATCGCGGGGTCGGCCAGGCCGCCGCTGACGTCGTTGACGAGCGCGGCGCCGGCGGCGAGGGACTGTTCGGCGACACGCGCGCGCATGGTGTCGACGGAGACGACGACCCCCTCGGAGGCGAGGCCGCGGACGACGGGGATGACGCGCCGGAGTTCCTCGGCCTCGTCGACGCGGGTGGCGCCCGGGCGGGTGGACTCGCCGCCGACGTCGACCAGGTCCGCGCCCTGGGCGACCAGTTCCAGGCCGTGCTTGACGGCGGCGCTCGTGTCGAACCAGCGGCCGCCGTCGGAGAAGGAATCGGGTGTCACGTTCACGACTCCCATGACCGCGCACCGGTCCCATGCCGGAAGGCCTGCCACTCGGCCGCGCCCGCTGAGGTTGTTCATACCTTCAGCGTAGGCCCAGGGCGGTGCCGTGAACGCGCGGTGGCGTCCGTGCCGGGCGGGGGCGCCGCGGACGGCCGGAGCGCCCGTCGGGCCGCTCAGGCCGCCCGGACGTCGCGTTCGGCGACCGCGTGCGGGCAGGGGCGCTCGACGGCCGCGCCGCGCCGGCGCAGGAACCGCGGCAGTGCCAGGGCGAGGTCGACGAAGCCCTCGGCCTGCATGGCGGCGAAGCCGATGCGGGGCAGGTCGGCCGAGGCGCGGTAGACCACGAAGCGGGGCTCCCAGCGGGGCTGGAACTTGGCGTTGAACTTGTACAGGGACTCGATCTGGAACCAGCGGGAGAGGAAGACCAGCAGCCCGCGCCAGGCGCGCAGCACCGGGCCCGCGCCGATCTTCTCCCCGCGCGCGAGGGCGGAGCGGAACATCGCGAAGTTCAGGGAGACCCGCGTGATGCCGAACTTCGGGGCGGCCTGCAGGGCGGCGACGATCAGCAGTTCGTTCATGCCGGGGTCGGCGCTCCGGTCGCGGCGCATGAGGTCCAGCGAGACGCCGTCCTCGCCCCAGGGCACGAAGTGCAGGATCGCCTTCAGGTCCCCGTACGCGCCGGGCTCCCCGTCCGCCCGCCCGTCTCCGGCCGCCCCGTCGATTCTGTGCGCGGTGGCGATCAGGCAGTCGCCGTCGGCGGCGTCCCCGATGCGGCCGAGTGCCATGGAGAAGCCGCGTTCGGTGTCGGTGCCGCGCCAGTCCTCCGCCGCCCGGCGGATCCGCTCCAGTTCGGTGTCGCCGAGGTCACGGATGCGCCGTACCCGGGTCTCGTAGCCGGCCCGCTCGATGCGCTTGACCATCTGGCGCACGTTGCGCATCGCGCGTCCGGCCAGCGAGAAATCCGCCACGTCGACCACCGCCTCGTCGCCCAGCTCCAGGGCGTCGAGGCCGGTCTCGCGCGTCCACACCTCGCCGCCGGTCTCGGAGCAGCCCATGACGGCGGGCGTCCAGGAGTGCGCCCGGGCCTCGTCCATGAAGCGCTCGATGGCGCCGGGCCAGGCCTCGACGTCGCCGATCGGGTCACCGCTGGCGAGCATCACGCCGGAGACGACGCGGTAGGTGACGGCCGCCTTGCCGCTGGGGGAGAAGACGACGGCCTTGTCGCGGCGCAGCGCGAAGTGGCCGAGGGAGTCGCGCCGGCCGTGCCGGTGCAGCAGCTCGCGGAGCCTGGCCTCGTCCTCCTCGGTGAGGCGGGCGGCCGGGTGCTCGGGGCGGAAGGCGAGGTAGACGGTGGTGGCCGTGGTGAGCCAGCCGAGCGCGCCGAGCGAGAAGGCCACGGTCCACGAGGTGTTGCCGGCGTAGTCCACCGGGCCCTCGAAGCCGAACAGGCCGTACAGGACGTGGGTCAGGCGGTCGGCGAGGCTCGGGTCGCCGATGGTGCGGCCCGGGTGGACGCTGACGATGACCAGGCCGAGGGCGAGCGAACCGGCGCTCATCAGGACGAAGTTGGCGAGCGCGCGCCAGCGGCTGCGGGGGTCGGGCAGGGCGGCGAACTCGTCGCGGTGGCGCAGCAGCGGCACCAGCAGCGCCACCGATATGAGCATGCCGAGGAGGGAGTGCCGGTAGACGAACTGGGCCACCGCGCCTGCCGGGAGGAGCGCGACCGCGGCGCGCCACGCCCGGCGCTTGCGCCTCCGCAGCCCGTGCGCGAGCAGCAGCAACAGCACGCCGGCGCTCAGCGAGAGGGCCGCGGCGAAGGGGCCGAAGGAGCCGGGCAGCACCTCGGCGATGGCGTGCATGCGGCTGTGGCGGAAGCGCGGGAAGACGCCCGCGGCGATGTCCAGAACGCCGACGACGGCGCACGCCCTGGCGACCAGGGTGGGAACGGCCTCGGGGCGCGGGCCGCGCAGGATGCGCCGCGCCCGGCTTGATCGGCTCGGAACCCCGCCCGACATTTCCCCATCTATCCTGACAGACATCGCATCCCGTAGTTCTGCGAGAGACCTTGAATCCGGTGCCGATCGGGCATCCGGCGACATTGCGCCCTCTAGGACGGTGTCTCGGGGAGAGAGGTTCACTCCCCTCCGGAAAGCCGGGTCAAAGGCCAAGGAAAGCCCCGGGCAAGCCCTCGCGACGATGTGTGGGCGGCGCACGGGCGGAAAGCGCAGGCGGTAACAGCCCATGGGTCTCACGAGCAACAAGGTGCTGGCGCTGGCGATCGTGCTCGCCGTGGCTCTGTTCGTCGCCACGGTGTGGCTGTGGCCGCGGCTGGCCCGGCAGAGCTGGCGGTCCGTCAGCGGACGCGTCGGACTGCTCCTCGCCACCCAGCTCGCCCTCTTCGCCTCCCTGGGGATCGGCGCCAACCAGGCCTTCGGCTTCTACGCGGGCTGGGCGGACCTGTTCGGCCGGGAGACCGAGCAGGGGATCGTCGTCGACCACTCCTCGGGCGGCGGCTCGGGCGGCCCGCTGCAGGTGCTCTCCACCTCCCCGGTGCCGGGCGTGACGGGCTCCGGGCCGCGGACGGCCGGGCAGATCCAGCAGGTCGACATCGTGGGCCGCGGGTCCCGCATCGCCTCACCGGCGTACGTCTACCTGCCCCCCGAGTACTTCCAGCCGCGCTACCGCACGCGCACGTTCCCGGCCGCGGTCGTGCTGACCGGTTACCCCGGCACGGCGCAGGCGCTGGTGAACAAGCTGAACTATCCGCGTACGGCGCAGGAGCTGGCCAAGGACGGTCGGATGCAGCCGATGATCCTGGTGATGCTGAGGCCGACCGTGGCGCCGCCGCGGGACACCGAGTGCGTGGACGTGCCGGGCGGACCGCGGACGGAGACGTTCTTCGCCAAGGACCTCCCCGAGGCCGTGCTGGCCCACTACCGCGTGGGCAGGCGGCCCGGGAGCTGGGGCGTCATCGGTGACTCGACCGGTGGCTACTGCGCGCTGAAGCTGGCCATGCACCACCCGGACGTGTACGCGGCCGGAGCGGGACTGTCGCCGTACTACAAGGCGCCGATCGACCCCACGACCGGCGACCTCTTCCACGGCGACCGGAACCTGCGCGACCGCGCCGACCTGTGGTGGGTCCTCAGACACACCCCCGCGCCGGACACCTCACTGCTCGTCACGAGCAGCCGCGTCGGCGAGCACAACTACCGGGACACGCTCAGGTTCATAGAGCGGGTGAAGGCCACGAAGCGGACCCGGATCTCGTCGATCATCCTGGACAGCGGCGGGCACAACTTCAACACCTGGCGACGGGAGATCCCGCCGACGCTGCAGTGGATCAGCGGAAGGCTCAGCGACCGCTGAATCCTGGTGCCGCCGGGGCCGGCGAAGCCGCCGGTGTGGCCGGGTTTTTACGGGGCGGGGACCCATGATTCGCCTACGCGCGGTAAGTTTCTGGCCATGCCACGAGGACGCCACCGCCATTCCCCGCCTCTGCACCGGCTGTTGCCACCGTCGGCGATCGCCGGAGTCTCCGTCGTCTGCGCGCTGGGTCCCTGGGTGTTCTCCGAGGCCACGGTGCTGCGCGTGCTCGCCGCGGCCGCCGCGGTGACCGCCGTCGCGGGCGCCGTCGTGATGCGTCGCTGGGACACCCATGCGGGCAAGCAGGTCGCCGACCTCACACGCGCGCGTGCCAGCGACGAATGGCGCTTCGAGGAGCGGGTCGCCGAACTGGAGACCGACCTGGAGGAGTCGCGGGAGCTGCGCACCAAGCTCGAACGGCGGCTGCGCGCCAAGCGCGCCGAACTGGCCGGGCTGCGCAACGAGCACGCGGCCCTGCTGCGTCGCTACGCGACCGCCGAGACCGAGCGGGCGAGCGCCCTGGAGGGGCGCCGGCTGCTGGAGATCGAGGCGGGCGAGCCGTCCGGCGCGCTCGCGCTGCCGCCCGCGCGCAGCGCCGAGCCGGCGGAGGAACCCACCGGCCCGGGGGCCCCCGAGGCCGTCGGCACGGCGGAGACGGCGGACGAGCGGACGCCGGAGCCCGGCGCCGTCTTCTCGCCCGAGGGCTCGCGGCTCTACCTGCGGGCCGCGACCGCACTCGCCCGGTTCGACGCCGAGGCCCCCGCCGAGTCCGGCGCCGAGGCTTCCGCGAAGCCCGGCACCGACGCCGCCTCCGACAACGACGCCGACGCCGCCGGGTCCGACGACGACGCCCTCGCGAGGCCCGGCGCCGGCGGTCCCGCCGCAGACGCCGGGGCCGTGAAGCCCGCCGCCGGGCCGTCCGCCGCACCGTCGGCCGATGCCCGGTCCGCCGCCTCCGTGCCGTCCGGGGCGGCCGCCAAAGGAGAGGGCGCCGCGGACGGCGTGACCGAGGCGGCCGGCGCTCCCCGCGGCGAGGGCGCAGTCCAGGAGGACGAGGCGCAGGGGAAGCCCGGGGCGGCCGGGGAGCACGCGCGCCCGGCCGCCACCACGACGGCACAGGCCGAGCCCGCCAAGTCCGCCGGGCAGCAGCCCGCCGGGCACTTCACGGTGCCGACCGCGGTGGCCGTCGTACCGGCCGCGCCCGCCCGCCGCCCCGTGGTCGAGGGCGGGTTCGACTTCTTCGGCACGCACAAGCACGACTCGTCCGAGGCGCTGGAGTCCGTGCAGAACGAGGACCTGGCGGACGTCGTCGGCCAGGAGGCCCTGGCGCTGCACAAGGCCGAGGCCGAGGCCGAGTTCAGGACCGCCGACGACCGGGCGCGCGGCGTCAGCCAGGTCATCGACCTGACCGCGCACGACGAGACCGAACAGATCGACGTCCAGGGCCTGCGCAGCGCGGCCTCCTGAGCCGTCACGGCGAACCCGCGTCACGGCGAACCCGCTGGAACGGAAGCCCGGCGCCCCACCAGGGGGCCGGGCTTCCGCCGTACCCGGCGGCCGCCCCGCTCAGGCCATCCAGCGGTCCGGGCGGGCGTCCCGGCGGCCGGTCCGGGAGCGCTCCGCCTGGGCGCGCAGCAGCCGCGCGGCCTCGTCCGCGTCGCGCAGCCGGGCCGTGACGGTCCGGCCGGCCCCGGTGTCCACGTGCACGTCGGCCAGCCGCCACAGCCGCCCCCAGGGCCCCTGGCTGAGCCGTACGCTCTGCGCCTTGGCGTGCGGGACCAGGGACAGCCGGCGGCGCAGCAGACCGTGCCGGGCGGCGAACACCGCGTCCGTGACCGCGAGGCCGTGCCCGCGCCACCACACCGGCAGGCACCAGCGGGCCCGTCGCGGGGGCCGGGCCGGCGACGCCGGTACGGTCACACCGGGCAGCACGCGCGCTATGACCGACTCGGCGACCGCGCGCGGGGCGACCGGCACCAGCACCGAGTTGGCGGACCCGGCCACGTCCAGCTCCACCCGCACCCAGCCCAGCCGCCGCCACAGCAGCGGTTCCACGATCCGCACCGTCTGGACCCGGCCCGGCGGGACCGTCTCGTGCGCTCGGTCGAGCAGCCCGCGGTCGATGCGCAGACCGTCGGGCGACTCGCCCACGGACCAGTCGTACTCGCCGACGAACCGGCCCGCGCTGCTCGCGCCGGCGGCGCCCAGCAGCGGCAGCGCGGTGACGAGGACCGTCCACACGCTGTGCGTGGCGAACCACAGCAGGGGCGGCACGACGAGGGCGGCGGCCAGCGACCCCCAGGTGGCGCCCGTCAGCAGCAGGGAGAGCACCAGCGCGCGCGGCGGCACGCGCAGCAGTTCCCGCGCCGGTGCCTCGCCGACCTCGCGCGCGGTCTCGGGGGCGAAGCCCGCCGCGCGTGCGAGCAGTTCCGCGCGCAGGGCACGCGCCTCCCGCTCGCCGAGGAAGGCGAGTTCGTCCTTCTTCGCGGCGCCGACCACGTCGATGCGGAGCTTGGCCACCCCCGCCACGCGCGCGAGGAGCGGCCGTGTGACGTCGACCGCCTGGATGCGCTCCAGCCGGATGTGCGCGGTGCGCCGGAACAGCAGGCCGGTGCGGATGCGCAGTTCGCCGCCGGTGACCGCGAAGTGCGTGAACCACCAGGACAGGAAGCCGTACAGGCCGGCCGCCGGGACCAGCACGCTGAGCCCGATGAGCAGCATGGTGCCGGTCAGCCTCGCCAGCTGCTCCTGCGCCGCGTTCGGGTCGTGCACGGCCCAGCCGGCGAGCACGGCGACCGGCGCCCAGGCCCGCCGGAACGGTGTGACGGGGTGCAGCCGCCGCTCGAAGACCGGCGGGCGGTCCGGCACACCGCCGGGGTCCGGGGCCGTCACAGCCCCGCCGACCGGGCCTCGCCCAGCTCGGTGAGCCGGTCGCGCAGCCGTTCCGCCTCGGCCGGGTCCAGGCCCGGGACGACCGCGTCGGTCGCCGCGGCCGCGGTGTGCAGCTGGACGCTGGCCAGCCCGAAGTACCGCTCCAGGGGACCGGAGGTGACCTCCACGAGCTGCATCCGCCCGTACGGCACCACCGTCTCCTCGCGCCACAGCACACCGCGGCGGATCAGCAGGTCGTCGGCGCGCTCGGCGTACCGCCAGGAGCGCCAGTTGCGGCCCAGCAGCCGCCAGCACCACGCGGCCGGGGCGAGCGGGAGGAGCGCGAAGGCGCCCCAGGCCGGCCCCGCGAGCAGGCCCAGCAGCAGCCCCGCCGCCAGGACGAGCACGCCCGTCCACACCACCAGCAGCAGCCGGCGCATGCGCAGCAGCCCGGGGGGCAGCGCCCGCCACACCGGTTCGTCCCCCGCCACCCCGGTCTCCGCCGGGCTCCCCGTCTCCATGAGGCCAGCGTACGTAGGGGAGACTGGGTCCATGACTGCGACGGAGACCACGGTCGGTGTCGGCGGCGCCGCCGAGAGCACCGACATGGTGCTCAACATCGGCCCCCAGCATCCGTCCACACACGGCGTGCTGCGGCTCAAGCTGGTGCTGGACGGCGAACGCATCCAGCACGCGGAGCCGGTGATCGGCTACATGCACCGGGGCGCGGAGAAGCTCTTCGAGGCGCGCGACTACCGGCAGATCATCATGCTCGCCAACCGCCACGACTGGCTGTCGGCGTTCTCCAACGAGCTGGGCGTGGTCCTCGCCGTGGAGCGGATGCTCGGCATGGAGGTCCCCGAGCGCGCGGTGTGGACCCGCACGCTGCTCGCCGAGCTGAACCGGGTGCTGAACCACCTGATGTTCCTCGGGTCGTACCCGCTGGAGCTGGGCGGGATCACGCCGGTGTTCTACGCGTTCCGGGAGCGCGAGGTGCTCCAGAACGTCATGGAGGAGGTCTCCGGCGGCCGCATGCACTACATGTTCAACCGCGTCGGCGGCCTCAAGGAGGACCTGCCGGCCGGGTGGACGGCACGCGCGCGTGCCGCCGTCGCCGCCGTGCGCTCCCGCATGGACGTCTTCGACGACCTGGTGCTCGGCAACGAGATCTTCCGGGGGCGCACGAGGGGCGTGGGCGGACTCTCGCCGGAGGCCGTGCACGCCTACGGCGTCAGCGGGCCCATCGCGCGCGGCTCCGGCGTCGACTTCGACCTGCGCCGCGACGAGCCCTATCTGGCGTACGGCGAACTCCAGGACACCCTGAAGGTCGTCACCCGCGGCGAGGGCGACTGCCTGGCCCGCTTCGAGTGCCTGCTGGAGCAGACCCACAACGCGCTGGACCTCGCCGACGCCTGCCTGGACCGGCTGGCCGAGCTGCCGCCGGGGCCGGTCAACCAGCGGCTGCCCAAGGTGCTGAAGGCGCCCGAGGGGCACACGTACGCGTGGACCGAGAACCCGCTCGGCATCAACGGCTACTACCTGGTCAGCAAGGGGGAGAAGACCCCGTACCGGCTGAAGCTGCGCTCGGCGTCGTACAACAACATCCAGGCGCTGACCGAGCTGCTGCCGGGGACGCTGGTGGCGGACATGGTGGCGATCCTGGGGTCGATGTTCTTCGTGGTGGGGGACATCGACAAGTAGCGGCCGGGCACAGCCCCGCGGGGTCAGGCGAGCGGGTCCGGGACGCCGACCGGCTGGAGCAGCCAGCCGAAGCCGCCGAGCCCGTCCGGGGCGGTGAGCTCGGCGGCTTCCCCGGCGCTCGCGAGGGCGCGCACGTAGGCCGCCGGGTCGGTGGAGGCCAGCGTGAGCGGAGGGCGTGCGCCGGTGACGTCCAGGGCGTGCAGCGCGTCGCGCTGCGTGAGCAGCCGGGCGGGCGGGGACGCCTCCGCGGGTGCCGCCGCGCACGCGTCCAGCGCGACGTGCGCCGTGATGTCGCAGGAGCCGTCCGGTACGGGCGCCGTCCCGTGCCCCTCCCGGAAGCCGGTGAGGGTCCCGAACGGGGGGCGTGCGCCGGCGGTGTGCGCGTAGTCCACGGCCACCGCGAGCCCCCGCTCCACCCGCTCGACCGCGGCGGCCCAGGCCAGGTCCCGGGGCCGGCCGATCTCCGCGCGCAGCCCCTGCTCGGCGGGCAGCGGCCACCACCGGGCCAGCCAGTCCGCGTCCGCCCCCGAGACCGGCTCCCCGAGCCGTTCCGTGCCGTCCGCCGCGACGAGCACCAGCCGGGGCACTCCCGCCGGGTCCACCTCGGCGACGTCCACCGGTACGTTGTCCAGCCACTCGTTGGCGAACAGCAGCCCGGTGACCGCTTTTGGGGGCGCGCTCAGCCAGGTGATCCGCTCGTCCAGCCCCGCCGGGCGCGCGGCGAGCTCGACGGCGTACCCGCGCGCGCGGGCGGCCACGCCGGCCGGCAGCGCCGCGAGCACGGCGGTTACCAGCTCGCCCCGCCCGGCGCCCATGTCGACGAAGTCCAGGGTGTCCGGCCGGCCGAGGGCCTCGTCGACCCGGCGGAGCAGGCGGGCCACGGCGTGCGCGAACAGCGGGGAGGCGTGCACCGACGTACGGAAGTGCCCGGCCGGGCCCTCGGGCCGCCGGTAGAAGCCGCCCGGCCCGTACAGCGCCTCCTGGGCCGCCTGCCGCCACCCGCGTTGCTCGCGTCCGCTTCGCGCCGCCGCCTCGTCCGTCACCGCAACAGACTAGGCGTACAGGTGATCACTTCCTCCACCTTGCGGAGTACGCGTGCTCCGTGGGGATCGGCCCTCCGGTTGACCCCTGCACTCATTTCGCTTCCCTACTCTGGGTTACGTGCAGCGCCTTTACGACTTTCTCCGCAGGCACCCGACGTGGGTCGACACCTTCTGGGCCGTCGTCCTGTTCGGGCTCTCCGGTGTGAGCGTGGTGAGTCTCAGCAGGGCGCCCGGACACCACATGCCGGTCGTCGGGGGGCTGGTGGTCTCCGCCGTGCTCTGCGTCGTCGTCGCGCTGCGCCGCCGCTTCCCCGAGCCGATGCTGCTGCTGGCCCTCGCGACCGGGCTGGCCCAGCTGGTCCTGGACATCGAGACGGCCGCCGCCGACTTCGCCATGCTGGTGATCACCTACACGGTCGCGACGATGGGCGCGCGCTGGGCCTCCCGGCTCGCGCTCGCCGTCAGCCTGTTCGCGGCCGCCCTGGCCCAGATCCGCTGGCCCGCCGAGCACTCCGGCGTGCTGGGCCAGCTCGCGATAGCCGTGTTCCAGACGGTGCCGTTCGCCCTGGCCTGGGTGCTCGGTGACTCCATGCGCACCCGCCGCGCCTACTTCGCCCAGCTCGAGGAGCGCGCCGCCCGGCTGGAGCGGGAGCGCGAGGCGCAGTCCAAGGTCGCGGTCGCCGCCGAGCGCGCCCGGATCGCGCGCGAGCTGCACGACGTCGTCGCGCACAACGTGTCGGTGATGGTGGTGCAGGCGGACGGTGCCGCGTACGTCCTCGACGCCGCTCCCGACCAGGCGAAGAAGGCCCTGGAGACCATCTCCTCCACCGGCCGGCAGGCCCTCGCCGAGATGCGCCGCCTGCTGGGCGTGCTGCGCACCGGCGAGCACCAGGAGACGGGGGAGTACGTCCCGCAGCCGGACGTCGACCAGATCGACGACCTCGTCGAGCAGTGCCGCACCTCGGGCCTGCCCGTCGACTTCAAGGTCGAGGGCACGCCGCGTCCGCTGCCGAGCGGTGTGGAGCTGACCGCGTACCGCATCGTGCAGGAGGCGCTCACCAACACCCGCAAGCACGGCGGGCCCAACGCGGGCGCGAGCGTGCGCCTCGTCTACTTCGACGACGGGCTCGGCCTGCTGGTCGAGGACGACGGCAAGGGCGCCCCGCACGAGCTGTACGAGGAGGGCGGCGCCGACGGGCAGGGGCACGGCCTGATCGGCATGCGGGAGCGGGTCGGGATGGTCGGCGGCACCCTGGACGCCGGCCCGCGCCCTGGTGGAGGCTTCCGCATCAGCGTGCTGCTGCCGCTCAAACCGGCGCCCTGACGCTGCCGCACGCCCCCTGTTGACACCTGTCACGCCCCGGCGCGACACCCTGACGACCCCGCACCACCCCCGCACCGACCGCATGACCCCCGACGACGAACGGAAGAGGACCCCGATGACGATCCGCGTGATGCTCGTGGACGACCAGGTGCTGCTGCGCACCGGGTTCCGGATGGTGCTCGCCGCCCAGCCGGACATGGAGGTCGTCGCCGAGGCGGGCGACGGCGTCGAGGCCCTCCAGGCGGTCCGCTCCACCGCCGTCGACGTGGTCCTGATGGACGTCCGCATGCCGAAGCTGGACGGCGTGGAGGCCACCCGGCGGATCTGCGCCGAGCCCAACCCGCCGAAGGTGCTGATCCTGACCACGTTCGACCTGGACGAGTACGCCTTCTCCGGGCTGAAGGCCGGAGCCTCCGGCTTCATGCTCAAGGACGTGCCGCCCGGCGAGCTGCTGACGGCCATCCGCGCCGTGCACAGCGGGGACGCGGTGGTGGCGCCCTCCACCACCCGGCGCCTGCTGGACCGGTTCGCGCCGATGCTGCCGTCCGGCGTCAAGGAGCCCCGGCACAAGGAGCTGGAGCGGCTCACGGACCGCGAGCGCGAGGTCATGGTGCTGGTCGCGCAGGGCCTGTCCAACGGGGAGATCGCGGCCCGGCTGGTGCTGTCCGAGGCGACCGTGAAGACCCATGTGGGCCGCATCCTGACCAAGCTCGGCCTGCGCGACCGGGTGCAGGTGGTGGTGCTGGCGTACGAGACGGGCCTGGTGCGGGCCGGCGGCCACGGCTGACCGGCGCCCGTCCGGTCCGCCGAGCCTCCCGGGCGCCGACCGCCCGCGACCCGTTGCCTACGCCGCCGCCGGCAGCCTCGCCGCGAAGTCCGCGACGGCCGCCCGCACGTCGTCCGCGGTCCACTCCAGGCCGGCCGAGCGGAGCGTGACCTCGGTGCACGCGAGGCCCGGCCCGGCCTCCTCCCAGCCGTTCGCGAAGAGCAGCACCGAGGTCTCCTCGCCCTGCCGCACCGCCGCCTCCGCCACCACCTCGGGCGGGTACGGCAGCCAGACCTGGAACTCGTGGGTGTGCGGCACCCCGGGGTGCACGCGCGCCCCCGGCACCCCGGCAGCCGCGAACCCCTCGCGCAGCGCGGCCGCGACCACGCGCGCGTGGCGCACGTACTCCGGCAGCCGGGGCAGTTCCCGGTCCAGTCCGACCAGCGCCGACAGCGCGGTCGGGAACTGCTGGAACACCGTCCCGCCGTACCGGTGCCGCCAGGTCCTCGCCTGTTCGACCAGGGACCCGGGACCGGCCAGGGCGGCGCCGCCGAAGCCGTCGAGGGACTTGTAGAACGACACGTACACGCTGTCCGCGAGGCCGGCTATCTCGTCCAGGGGACGACCGAAGTGGACGGTCGACTCCCACAGCCGCGCGCCGTCGAAGTGCACCACCGCGTCACGTTCCCGGGCCGCCGCCACGACGTCGTTCAGCTCCTCCCAGGAGGGCAGCAGGAAACCGGCGTCCCGGAGGGGCAGTTCCAGCATCAGCGCCCCGAAGGGCTCGGGGAAGTCGCGTATCTCCGCGGCGGTGGGCAGCCGGGGCTCGCTGGTCACCCGGACCGGACGCAGGCCGGCGACCTGGCTGAGCGCGTGCCGTTCGTGCACCTCGGGATGGGCCATGCCGTGCAGGGCGACGGTGGTGTCGCCGGTGCGGGCCGCCCAGCAGCGCAGGGCGACCTGCTGGGCCATCGTGCCGGTCGGGAAGAACGCGGCGGCCTCCGTGCCGAGCAGCGCGGCGACGCGCCGCTCCAGGGCGGCCACGACCCCGTCGCCGTAGATGTCCGCCTGCTCGTCCAGGTCGTACACCGCCGGGGCGGCCTCCTGCAGCAGCGCCAGCCGCTCGCGGATCGTGCCCCGCCAGCCCGCGCGCGACAGCACCAGCCGCGCCTGCCGCTGGGCCGCCCCGCGCCGCTCGCGCAGCCGCTGCGCCGCCGACCGCTCCCCGTCCTGCTCAGCCGTATCGCTCATGCGGGGGATCATGCCCTGCGCGCCCCCGGCGCGGCAGCCGGATTTCCCGCCGCCCGGGCCGTGGCGAAACCCACAGCCTGTGGACGACCGGCCGCCTCCCACCGGATAGCGTTAACATGACGAGAAATCGTCCGGTACCCAGAGCGGACTGGAACGGGAAGGCCACCGTCGCGTGAGTACAGTCCACCAGCCAGACCTCAAGGACCGCCCCGCGCGGCTCACCGTAGGCGTCGTGGGCGCCGGACGCGTGGGCCCCGCCCTGGCCGCGTCCCTCCAGCTCGCCGGGCACCGCCCGGTGGCCGTGTCCGGAGTCTCCGACGCCTCCCGCAGACGCGCCGAGGCGATGCTCCCGGACGTGCCCCTGGTGCCGCCCGCCGAGGTGCTCCAGCGCGCCGACCTGGTGCTGCTCACCGTCCCCGACGACGCCCTGCCCGGCCTGGTCACCGGCCTCGCCGAGACCGGCGCCGTACGGCCCGGGCAGCTGCTCGTGCACACATCCGGCCGGTACGGCGCGCAGGTCCTCGACCCCGCCCTGCGCGCCGGCGCGCTGCCGCTGGCGCTGCACCCGGCGATGACCTTCACCGGGACCCCCGTCGACGTCCAGCGCCTGGCGGGCTGCTCCTTCGGGGTCACCGCGCCCGAGGAGCTGCGGCTGGCCGCGGAGGCGCTGGTCATCGAGATGGGCGGCGAGCCCGAGTGGATCAGCGAGGAGAGCCGCCCGCTGTACCACGCGGCCCTCGCCCTCGGCGCCAACCACCTGGTGACCCTGGTCGCCCAGTCCATGGAACTGCTGCGCACCGCCGGTGTCTCCGCCCCCGACCGGATGCTCGGCCCGCTGCTCGGCGCCGCCCTGGACAACGCGCTGCGCTCCGGTGACGCCGCGCTCACCGGCCCCGTCGCGCGCGGCGACGCGGGCACGGTCGCGGCGCACGTCGACGAACTGCGCAAGCACTCCCCGCAGGCCGTCGCCGGCTATCTGGCGATGGCCCGCGCGACCGCCGACCGGGCCCTCGCCCACGGCCTGCTGAAGCCGGAGCTCGCCGAGGACCTGCTCGGGGTGCTGGCCGACGGATCCGGCGGCACCGACGGCACGAACGGGACCAACGGCACCGAGGGGAACGCCTGATGACCACCGCCCTGCTGAGCACCGCCGAAGAGCTGCACGCGCGCGTGCGCCGCGGCCGCCGTGCCGTCGTGATGACCATGGGAGCGCTGCACGAGGGCCACGCCACGCTGATCCGCGCCGCGCGCGAGATCGCCGGGCCGGAGGGCGAGGTCGTCGTCACGGTCTTCGTCAATCCGCTCCAGTTCGGCGCCGGCGAGGACCTCGACCGCTACCCGCGCACCCTGGACGCCGACCTGAAGCTCGCCGAACAGGCGGGCGCCGACGCCGTCTTCGCGCCCGCCGTGGACGAGGTCTACCCGGGCGGCGAACCCCAGGTGCGCGTCGCCGCGGGCCCCATGGGCGAGCGCCTGGAGGGTGCCTCGCGGCCCGGCCACTTCGACGGGATGCTCACCGTCGTCGCCAAGCTGCTGCACCTCACCCGCCCCGACGTCGCCCTGTACGGCCAGAAGGACGCCCAGCAACTGGCCCTGATCCGGCGCATGGTGCGCGACCTGAACTTCGGCGTGGAGATCGTCGGCGTGCCGACCGTGCGCGAGGAGGACGGGCTCGCCCTGTCCAGCCGCAACCGCTACCTGTCGCCCGGCGAGCGCCGCACCGCCCTCGCGCTGTCCCGCGCGCTGTTCGCCGGCCGGGACCGGCACGCCGCACAGGAGGCGCTGCGCGCGCGGGCCCGTGAGGTGCCCTCCACGCACGCGCGCGCGGAGGCGCTGAGCGCCATAGGCGAGTCCCGCGCGGCGGCCGACGCGCACGCGGTCGCCACCGTCGCGCCCGGCGGACCGGCGGCCGTCCGCGCCGCCGTGCACCAGGTCCTGGACGAGGCGGCCCGTCTCGACCCGCCGCTGAAGCTGGACTACCTCGCCCTGGTCGACCCGTCCGACTTCACCGAGATCGGCGCCGGCTTCACCGGCGAGGCCGTCCTGGCCGTGGCCGCCCGCGTGGGCACCACCCGGCTGATCGACAACCTGCCCCTCACCTTCGGATCCCTCGGAGCCGCCTCGTGACCAGCACAGGCATACGCCCGCCCGTCGCCCGCGACCACCCGCAAGCGGGAGCGCTTCGCGATCGCCCCCGCTTGTACGCGCCCGCGCCCGGGTGGAGCGTCTCCGCGGACGTGGTCGTCGTCGGCTCCGGGGTGGCGGGGCTGACCGCGGCGCTGCGCTGCGAGGCCGCGGGCCTGACGACCGTCGTCGTCACCAAGGCCCGCCTCGACGACGGCTCCACGCGCTGGGCGCAGGGCGGCATCGCCGCCGCCCTCGGCGAGGGCGACACCCCCGAGCAGCACCTCGAGGACACCCTGGTGGCGGGCGCGGGCCTGTGCGACGAGGAGGCCGTGCGCATCCTCGTCACCGAGGGCCCCGACGCCGTACGGCGGCTGATCTCCACCGGCGCCCACTTCGACACCGACGACGAGGGCGGCATCGAGCTCACCCGCGAGGGCGGCCACCACCGGCGCCGGATCGCGCACGCGGGCGGCGACGCCACCGGCGCGGAGATCTCCCGTGCGCTGGTGGAGGCGGTACGCGCGCGCGGACTGCGCACCGTGGAGAACGCGCTCGTGCTCGACCTGCTGACCGACGCCGAGGGCCGTACGGCGGGCGTCACCCTGCACGTGATGGGCGAGGGCCAGCACGACGGCGTGGGCGCGGTGCACGCCCCCGCGGTGGTCCTGGCGACCGGCGGCATGGGCCAGGTGTTCTCCGCGACCACCAACCCCTCGGTGTCGACCGGCGACGGCGTGGCCCTGGCGCTGCGCGCGGGCGCGGAGGTCAGCGACCTGGAGTTCGTGCAGTTCCACCCGACCGTGCTGTTCCTCGGCGCGGACGCCGAGGGCCAGCAGCCGCTGGTCTCCGAGGCGGTGCGCGGCGAGGGCGCCCACCTGGTCGACGGGGACGGCGTGCGCTTCATGGTGGGGCAGCACGAGCTGGCCGAGCTGGCGCCCCGGGACATCGTCGCCAAGGGCATCACGCGCCGCATGCAGGAGCAGGACGCCGAGCACATGTTCCTCGACGCCCGGCACTTCGGCGCCGAGATGTGGGAGCACCGCTTCCCGACCATCCTGGCCGCCTGCCGCGCCAACGGCATCGACCCGGTGACGGAGCCCGTCCCGGTCGCCCCGGCCGCCCACTACGCCTCCGGCGGCGTCCGCACCGACGCCCGGGGCCGTACCACCGTGCCCGGCCTGTACGCGTGCGGCGAGGTCGCCTGCACCGGCGTGCACGGCGCCAACCGCCTCGCCTCCAACTCCCTGCTCGAAGGCCTCGTCTACGCCGAGCGCATCGCCGCCGACATCGCGGCGGAGCGGGCCGGAGGCGGCCTCCCCGCGCGCGAGCCCGCACGGCTCGCGCACCCCGAGACGCCCAGCCACCCGCTGCTGGCCCCGGAGTCCCGGTTCGCCATCCAGCGGATCATGACCGGGGGCGCGGGCGTGCTCCGCTCGGAGCGGTCGCTCCAGCGGGCCGCGGACCAGCTCCAGCGGCTGCACGGCGAGGCCCGCGACGCCCTGCGGGAGAACGGCAAGACCGCCGAGCCCGGTGTCGACACCTGGGAGGCCACCAACCTCCTGTGCGTGGCCCGGGTGCTGGTCGCCGCCGCCCTGCGGCGCGAGGAGACCCGCGGCTGCCACTGGCGCGAGGACCGCGCCGAGCGCGACGACGCCCACTGGCGGCGCCACATCGTCGTCCGGCTCGGCCCGGACCGGTCGCTGGCGGTACACACCACGGACACCGCAGACTTCCCCCCTACCCGGCCCGACCAGCGTTCCCAGGAGCAGTGACACACGTGAGCACCGACGACCTTCCCCTCGCCCCGACCGGCGGCTGCGGCGACGGCTGCGCCTGCGGCGCCGAGGGCGACGAGGAGTACCTGGAGTGCGGGCTCGACCCCGCGCTCGCCGAACTGCTGGCCGCCGCCGGACTCGACCCCGTCGAGGTCGAGGACATCGCCAACGTCGCCATCCAGGAGGACCTGGACGGCGGGGTGGACGTGACGACCGACTCGACCATCCCCGAGGACGCCGTCGCCACCGGCGACTTCGCCGCGCGCGAGGCCGGAGTGGTGGCGGGCCTGCGGGTCGCCGAGGCCGTGCTCTCGGTGGTCTGCACCGACGAGTTCGAGGTCGAGCGGCACGTCGAGGACGGCGACCGCGTCGAGGCCGGGCAGCGGCTGCTGTCGGTCACCACGCGCACGCGCGACCTGCTCACCGCCGAGCGCAGCGCCCTGAACCTGCTGTGCCGGCTGTCCGGCATCGCGACCGCCACGCGCGCGTGGGCGGACGTCCTGGAGGGCACCAAGGCCCGCGTGCGCGACACCCGCAAGACCACCCCGGGGCTGCGCTCCCTGGAGAAGTTCGCCGTGCGCTGCGGCGGCGGGGTCAACCACCGCATGTCCCTCTCGGACGCGGCCCTGGTGAAGGACAACCACGTGGTCGCCGCCGGGGGCGTCGCCCCGGCCTTCAAGGCCGTGCGGGAGGCCTTCCCGGAGGTGCCGATCGAGGTCGAGGTCGACACCCTGCACCAGCTCCGCGAGGTCGTCGAGGCGGGCGCCGACCTGGTCCTGCTGGACAACTTCACGCCGGGCGAGTGCGCGGAGGCCGTCGGGATCGCCGGCGGGCGGGCGCTGCTGGAGGCCTCGGGCCGGCTCACCCTCGACACCGCGCGCGCGTACGCCGAGACCGGGGTGGACTTCCTGGCCGTCGGCGCCCTCACCCACTCCTCGCCGATCCTGGACATCGGCCTGGACCTGCGCGAGGCGGAGTAACGCCCATGCTGCTCACGATCGATGTCGGAAACACGCACACCGTGCTCGGCCTGTTCGACGGCGAGGACATCGTCGAGCACTGGCGCATCTCCACCGACGCGCGCCGCACCGCGGACGAACTGGCGGTCCTGCTGCAGGGCCTGATGGGCATGCACCCGCTGCTCGGCGACGGCCTGGGCGACGGCATCGACGGCATCGCCATCTGCGCGACCGTCCCGTCCGTGCTGCACGAGCTGCGCGAGGTCACCCGCCGCTACTACGGCGACGTGCCGGCGGTGCTGGTCGAGCCGGGCGTGAAGACCGGGGTGCCGATCCAGTTCGACAACCCCAAGGAGGTCGGCGCCGACCGGATCATCAACGCGGTCGCGGCGAACGAGCTGTACGGCGGCCCGGCGATCGTCGTCGACTTCGGTACGGCGACCACCTTCGACGCGGTCTCCGCGCGCGGGGAGTACGTCGGCGGGGTCATCGCGCCCGGCATCGAGATCTCGGTGGAGGCCCTCGGCATCAGGGCGGCGCAGCTGAGGAAGATCGAGGTGGCCCGGCCGCGGAACGTGATCGGCAAGAACACCGTCGAGGCCATGCAGTCGGGCGTCGTGTACGGCTTCGCCGGCCAGGTCGACGGCGTGGTGAGCCGGATGGCCCGGGAGCTGGCCGACGACCCGGACCAGGTCACGGTGATCGCCACCGGCGGCCTCGCGCCGGTGGTGCTGGGCGAGTCCTCGGTTATCGACGAGCACCAGCCCTGGCTGACCCTGATCGGCCTGCGCCTGGTCTACGAACGGAACGTGTCACGGCTGTGAGACGGCCGGCGCCCGGTGGGGCGCCGGTTCTCGCCGTTCACACGCTCGGGTGACACCGGTCGGGGGAAACCGGACGACGACACGCGGCGACACAACGCCCTGATCCGTCACTTTTGTCCGATTAGCGGTAGCGTCGCCGCATGCCCACGCCATACGGATCCCGCGGCGGCATGGCGTTCGGCGCGCAGGAGCTGCGTGTGCTCCGGCGTGCCCTCGCCCTCGCCCTTCACCCCGGCCGAGCGTCCGCCGAGGACGTCAAGGACTGCTTCCGGCTCGCCGCTTCCCTGGACGAGGCGATGCGCGAGGCGGCCCGGCTGCGCGCCTTTCTGGTGGCCGACCTCGACCGGTACCGCGCCGCCCTGCCGGGCACGGCGGCCGGCTACCTCGCCCTGCTGGAGGAGGTGCTGGGCTCCGGGTACCGGCCGGTTCCGGACGATCTGGCGGCCCTGCGGGCGCTGCGCGGGAACCCGCGGGGCGCGGCCCTGCTGGAGCGCTGCCGGTCGCTGGCCGAGCAGGATGTACGGGCCCGCTTCGCGCAGGGCGCCCGCAAGGTCCCGGCACCCGCCGTGCCGCCCTCCAGGACGCGCCTGACGGCCCTCACGGGCGGCGCGCGGGAGGACGTGGCCCGGGCGGCCGAGGGGCAGGAGGAACCCGCTCAGAAGCCCGCCCAGAAGCCCGGCCAGACTCCTCCCGGGCGGCCCGCCGAACGCCCGTCGGGGGAGCCCGCCACGAAACGCCCCGTCCCGACACCGGGCGAGGTCTTCCCGCGCCGCAAGCCGCCCGCGCCGCCCGCGCCGCCCGCCGGCCCGGCGCAGTCGCGGCAGCTCGCCGCCGGCTGACCCCCCCGGCCGCCCACCCCGCCCCTTCCGTCCCTGCCCGCGTGGCTACCCTGGTGTCATGGACTACGTCGCCGCGCTCGTTCCCCCGGTCGTCATGGCCGTGTTCTTCATCGGTGTGGTCAGGGTGATCGTGAAGACCCAGGGCGGGGCCGCCAAGGCCAAGGAGGACGCGGCCGTCGACGCCGCCCTCTCCGGCGCGGACGGCGCCCGCCGGACCCCCGCCGGCGAAGCCTGAGCCGCCCCACCGGCCCGATCCCGTCAGGGCGTACGACTCCCCGCACCCCGGTGCTTTCCGAGTCGTGCGCCCTTTTTGTTCGCTTTGGCGGCCTAAGCGCACGTCCGGCGGGCCTTCGGCGGAATCTCCCACTATTGTTCTGAGCTGTGCCTCGCCCATTGGGAGAACTCGAAGACGCGGTCATGACGCGGGTGTGGAAGTGGAACCGCCCGGTGACCGTTCGAGAAGTCCTGGAAGACCTCCAGCAGGAACGGTCCATCGCGTACACCACCGTGATGACCGTTTTGGACAATCTCCATCAGAAGGGCTGGGTGCGCCGCGAGGCGGAAGGGCGGGCCTATCGATATGAGGCCGTCTCCACCCGCGCCGCCTACGCCGCCGCGCTGATGAACGACGCCTGGTCGCAGAGCGACAACCCGGCCGCCGCTCTCGTCGCCTTCTTCGGGATGATGAGCGAGGAACAGCGCCAGGCCCTCAGCGACGCCGTACGCATCGTCCAGGGACCGGAAACCGCACAAGCGCCGGAAGCCGCACAAGCGCGGGAAGCGGCGGAACCCCGCGAAGCTCCGGAAGAGCACAACCCCGGCGCGGCGGGAGACAGCTCCGGGCGATAGCGTCCGCTCATGTCCGCAGAACGTCCCGAAGTCCCCGCGAAAGCCATCACCGTCCGGCGGGCCCGGACCAGCGACGTCCCGGTCGTGCGTCACCTCCTCGACGCCTACGTCCGTGACCGCATCCTGCTCGACAAAGCCATGGTCACCCTTTACGAGGACATCCAGGAGTTCTGGGTCGCGGAACGCGACGACAACGCCGAGGTGGTCGGCTGCGGAGCGCTGCACGTCATGTGGGAAGACCTGGCCGAAGTCCGCACTCTCGCGGTGAAGCCGGGCCTCAAGGGCGCCGGTGTGGGGCACCACTTGCTGGAGAAGTTGCTGCAGACCGCGCGCTGGCTCGGCGTTCGCCGCGTTTTCTGTCTGACCTTCGAAGTCGACTTCTTCCAGAAGCACGGCTTCGTGGAGATCGGTGAGACGCCGGTGGACACCGATGTCTACGCGGAGCTGTTGCGTTCCTATGACGAGGGCGTCGCGGAGTTCCTCGGTCTCGAACGAGTGAAACCGAACACCTTGGGCAACAGCCGGATGCTTCTGCATCTGTGATCGTCATTGCCGCGGTGCCCTATGTCCGAAACGCGCATGTTTCCGGGCCGCGGCGGGGCCTCGGGTCTCTCCCGGGGGTTTGTGTTTTTACGGCAAAAGCGGTTTGCTTTCCGACGTACTGCAGTACTGCATATAACAGGGGCGGCGAAACGGCGGGCGCCGCAGAGACCCTGGCCCTCAACGTTATCGATGAAAGGAAATCCGGTGGCACAGAAGGTTCAGGTCCTTCTTGTCGACGACCTCGACGGCGGCGAGGCGGACGAGACGGTTACGTTCGCACTGGACGGCAAGACCTACGAGATCGATCTCACGACCACCAATGCGGACAAGCTGCGTGGCCTTCTCGACCCCTATGTGAAGGGCGGTCGTCGTACCGGAGGCCGTGCCGCGGGCGGACGCGGAAAGGCGCGTGCCGCTTCCGGTGGCAACCAGGACACGGCGGCGATCCGCGCCTGGGCGAAGGAGAACGGTTACGAGGTCAACGACCGCGGCCGTGTTCCCGCGTCCATTCGCGAGGCCTACGAGAAGGCCAACGGCTGATTTCCGAAGCAGGCGGGCGGCCGCGTGTCCGCGCGCCGCAGCCGGACGCGGTGGCAGTGCGTCGCCAGCGTGTCCACCACTCGTACGAGATCGGGGGCGCCTGTCGGGCCCCCCACGGCCGGCAGCGCCGGCAGCGAGGCCTCGGCCTCACCCCCCGGCCCAGGGGGCCGCAGCCATACGGCGGCCCCCTGTACCGGACCGGAGCCGTGCCCGGCGGCGGGATCCCGCTCCGGCGGCAGCGCCCCTGAGCGGGCCGCTCCGGGCCGCGCAGGCGCCTCCATGAGGCCGCCGGCGCCCAGCGCCCGCAGATCGAGCGCGATCCCGCGCCACTCCAGCCACTCCAGCAGCCCCGGCAGCTCCTCCGCGCTGCCCGCGGCCACCAGCAGCCGCATCCGTCCGCCCCACAGGGCCACCGGGGAACCCGGCCCCAGGTGGCGCAGCGCACGGGTGCCCGCCTCGGCCGGCACGTCCAGGACGTCGAAGCGCACCCCGGTGACCAGCATCGGCGGCCGCCCGGGCACGGTCGGCCACCCCAGTTCGTTCTCGTACCAGTGCCGGGCCCCGCTCTCCGGGCCGTCCGGCACCCCGCCCGCCCGCGGACCGGGCGGCACCGGATCGAGCGGACGACGGGGAAGGGGGACCGATGAGGTCACGGGGACCGAGCCAGCCATGCCGGGTGCAACCGCAGGACCGGGCCCCTGGTTACGCTGGGCGCTCCGCCCGTCGCGCACGGTGCGGGAAATGGGGGCGCGCAAGGCCTCGGGCAGCCGCAAGGTTGTTCGCCCATAGCGGAGGGAACCGGTGGGCCCGGCATGGAGTGTCCGTCCCAGCGGGTAAGACATGCCTAGTGGGAGGGGGCGACACGCAGGACGGGCGGTCTCACGTTCGCCATCGGCGTACTGGCGACTGGGGTAACTGCCTGGCCTGCGGGAACATCGTCTCGCACCATCGGGTTGGGACAGATGTCGGCGTTCGGGGTCAGGAGGCCATCGACGGTGTCGGCAGTTGGAATGAGCGGTCCCCGCTTGCGGGACTAAGCTGCGGAAGGACAGGGAGGGGAAGTTCCCCCCACTGCCTGACCGCTCTGAGGAGCGATTAACGATGTTCGAGAGGTTCACCGACCGCGCGCGGCGGGTTGTCGTCCTGGCTCAGGAAGAAGCCCGGATGCTCAACCACAACTACATCGGCACCGAGCACATCCTCCTGGGTCTCATCCACGAGGGCGAAGGTGTCGCCGCTAAGGCCCTGGAGAGCCTCGGCATTTCGCTTGAGGCGGTCCGCCAGCAGGTGGAGGAGATCATCGGCCAGGGCCAGCAGGCCCCGTCCGGCCACATCCCCTTCACTCCCCGTGCCAAGAAGGTCCTGGAGCTCTCGCTCCGCGAGGCCCTTCAGCTGGGCCACAACTACATCGGCACGGAGCACATCCTGCTCGGCCTGATCCGTGAGGGCGAGGGCGTCGCCGCCCAGGTCCTGGTCAAGCTGGGCGCAGACCTCAACCGGGTGCGGCAGCAGGTGATCCAGCTGCTCTCCGGTTACCAGGGCAAGGAGACCGCCACCGCCGGCGGCCCTGCCGAGGGCACCCCCTCGACGTCCCTGGTCCTCGACCAGTTCGGCCGGAACCTCACCCAGGCCGCTCGTGAGTCCAAGCTCGACCCGGTCATCGGGCGCGAGAAGGAGATCGAGCGGGTCATGCAGGTGCTGTCCCGCCGTACCAAGAACAACCCGGTGCTGATCGGTGAGCCCGGCGTCGGCAAGACCGCCGTCGTCGAGGGCCTCGCCCAGGCCATCGTCAAGGGCGAGGTGCCCGAGACCCTCAAGGACAAGCACCTCTACACCCTGGACCTCGGCGCGCTGGTCGCCGGCTCCCGCTACCGCGGTGACTTCGAGGAGCGCCTGAAGAAGGTCCTCAAGGAGATCCGCACCCGCGGCGACATCATCCTGTTCATCGACGAGCTGCACACGCTGGTCGGTGCGGGTGCCGCCGAGGGCGCCATCGACGCGGCCTCCATCCTGAAGCCGATGCTGGCCCGCGGTGAGCTGCAGACCATCGGTGCCACCACCCTGGACGAGTACCGCAAGCACCTGGAGAAGGACGCGGCCCTCGAGCGCCGCTTCCAGCCCATCCAGGTCGCCGAGCCGTCCCTGCCGCACACGATCGAGATCCTCAAGGGTCTGCGCGACCGGTACGAGGCCCACCACCGTGTCTCCATCACGGACGAGGCGCTGGTGCAGGCGGCCACCCTGGCCGACCGCTACATCTCGGACCGCTTCCTGCCGGACAAGGCGATCGACCTGATCGACGAGGCCGGCTCCCGGATGCGCATCCGCCGGATGACCGCGCCGCCGGACCTGCGCGAGTTCGACGAGAAGATCGCCGGCGTCCGCCGGGACAAGGAGTCCGCGATCGACTCGCAGGACTTCGAGAAGGCCGCCTCCCTGCGCGACAAGGAGAAGCAGCTCCTGGCCGCCAAGGCCAAGCGGGAGAAGGAGTGGAAGGCCGGCGACATGGACGTCGTCGCCGAGGTCGACGGCGAGCTGATCGCCGAGGTCCTCGCGACCGCCACCGGCATCCCGGTCTTCAAGCTGACCGAGGAGGAGTCCTCGCGTCTGCTCCGCATGGAGGACGAGCTCCACAAGCGGGTCATCGGCCAGGTCGACGCCGTCAAGGCGCTGTCGAAGGCGATCCGCCGTACGCGCGCCGGTCTGAAGGACCCGAAGCGCCCCGGTGGTTCGTTCATCTTCGCCGGTCCGTCCGGTGTCGGTAAGACCGAACTGTCCAAGGCCCTCGCCGAGTTCCTCTTCGGTGACGAGGACGCGCTGATCTCCCTCGACATGTCGGAGTTCAGCGAGAAGCACACGGTCTCGCGTCTGTTCGGTTCGCCCCCCGGCTACGTGGGCTACGAAGAGGGCGGCCAGCTCACCGAGAAGGTGCGCCGCAAGCCGTTCTCCGTCGTCCTGTTCGACGAGGTCGAGAAGGCCCACCCGGACATCTTCAACTCGCTGCTGCAGATCCTGGAGGACGGTCGTCTGACCGACTCCCAGGGCCGGGTCGTGGACTTCAAGAACACGGTCATCATCATGACGACCAACCTCGGCACCCGGGACATCTCCAAGGGCTTCAACCTGGGCTTCGCGGCCCAGGGCGACACGAAGTCCAACTACGAGCGCATGAAGAACAAGGTGTCGGACGAGCTCAAGCAGCACTTCCGTCCCGAGTTCCTCAACCGCGTCGACGACGTGGTCGTCTTCCCGCAGCTGACGCAGGAGGACATCCTGCGGATCGTCGACCTGATGATCAGCAAGGTGGACGAGCGCCTGAAGGACCGGGACATGGGCATCGAGCTGTCCCAGACCGCCAAGGAGCTGCTGTCCAAGAAGGGTTACGACCCGGTGCTGGGCGCCCGGCCGCTGCGCCGCACGATCCAGCGCGAGATCGAGGACACGCTCTCGGAGAAGATCCTCTTCGGCGAGCTGCGTCCCGGTCACATCGTGGTCGTGGACACCGAGGGCGAGGGCGACTCCCAGACCTTCACCTTCCGCGGCGAGGAGAAGTCGGCGCTGCCCGACGTCCCGCCGATCGAGCAGGCGGCCGGCGGCGCCGGGCCGAACCTGAGCAAGGACGCGTAACCCTCCGGGGTACGACGGACGGGAAAAGGGGCTGCCCCGGGACCACGGTCCCGGGGCAGCCCCTTTTCTCCGTCGTCAGGACAGCTGGCCGTCGTAGTCCGGCAGCTTGTACGTCCTCTCGGCGTGGCCGCCCGAGAGGTCCGTGGCGCTGTTGCCGATGTTCGCGACGATCGTGTAGCCCTGCTTCTCGATGTCCACGCGCTGGGCGGTCTTGTAGGCGGCGACGTCCTTGAAGAGGTCGACCAGCCCGCGCACGTACAGGCCGGAGACGTCGTAGCCGTCGTGTTCGAGGTTGTACTCGGTCGGCCAGTAGAGGATGCCCGGGCGGGCGGTCACGAAGAAGAGCCTGACGCCGTGCTCCTGGGCGTACCGGGCGACGTCCAGGACGGGCTTGTTGGCCGGCTGCGGGTAGCTGAAGCCGAAGTCGGTCTCCAGGGTGGTGTTGTCGATGTCGAAGACGATCGCCTGCTTCTCACCGGGCCTGGCGGCGGCGATGCGGTCCTTCAGGTAGGGAAGGGCCTGGTCCATCACGGTCTGACAGTCCTTCTGCCAGGTGGCGTGGTCGACCTTCGCGGAGGAGCCGCTCGCGGTCGCCGCCTCGGCGGGCGAGGCCAGCGCGGCGAGCGCGGCCACGGAGACGGCGGTGACGGACATACGGCGCGCCCAGGGGCGTCTGGTCATCGGTGGGGGTCCTCTCACGTCCGTACTGAACGGTCAGAACGGTTGACTGTCAGGGGCATGATCAGTGCTGAGGGTGGCGCGAGAGGAACCGTAGGGTTACTGAACGGTAGTCGTACAGGGGTCTGCGTCACATTTCGCGGTCCGCCCGGGGTCGGCTGACGGAGTGCCAGGTCCCGGATCCGCCGCGAATCGCCAACTTCCGTACCGGGTGGGCGAGTAGCGCGCGTCACATTCAGGGGCCCCAGAAGCCCTCTGGGCGGTGACAAGCCGCACAGGGGATATGCCCGGTACTACCCGGGTTAGTGCCATTCCCTACCGGGACAAACTAGGGCATTTCCCCGCTGTCGAGGGAGGGGAATCGCAGGTCAGGCGGGGTGATGTCCGAAGAGTCTGAGTCTGTCAAGAAGTAGGTGTTTTTGACGCCTTCTACTACGTACCGACGTAGAAGCAGGGCTTTGTGGCGGACTGAGGTGGTGGGTTACCAATGAATGGCCGAAGCGGCGAACGCCTGTACGTCGCACGGCCCCCACGTTCCCTAGTCCACGAGGTTTCGATGTTCCAGCGCTTCACGTCCCGTTCTTCGCGTACGTCCTCGCTCCGCACCCGCGTGGCCGTCCTGGCTGCCGGCATCGGCGCCACGGCCGTGGTGGGGACCGGGGTCGCGAGCGCGGCCACCCCGTCGGCCGCCTCCTGGGTCGACCCGGTGAAGAAGTACACGCTGTCCGCCAGCTTCATGCAGGACGGCAGCCACTGGGCGCACAAGCACAGCGGTCAGGACTTCGCCGTCCCGACCGGCACCGAGGTTCTCGCCGCGCACGGCGGCACCGTCGTCAAGGCCGGCCCCAACGGCGCCGGTGACGGCCCCGCCTACGGCAACGCCGTCGTCATCAAGCACGGCAACGGCACGTACTCGCAGTACGCGCACCTGTCCCGGATCGACGTCAAGGTCGGCCAGGTCGTGAAGACCGGTCAGCACATAGCCCTCTCGGGCAGCACCGGCAACTCCACCGGCCCGCACCTGCACTTCGAGATCCGGACCACCCCGAACTACGGTTCCGCGGTCAACCCGGTGGACTTCCTGAAGGCCCACGGCCTGAAGGTCTGATCTACCGTTCCCCGTGGGCGCCTTGATGCGCCTGCGTGACGAGACCCACGGCGACTTCGAGGACGGCCGCGCGCTTCTTCTCGAAGTCGCCTTCCAGGTCCTGCATCACGAACATCCCCGCGTGCAGCGTGAACAGCGCGCTCACGCAGCGGACCTGGTCGACGAGTTGGGCCTCGGGGTCGATGACGATGTCCCTGAGGCCGCGCATCCGGTCCTTGAAGGACTCGCCGATGCGCAGTTCCCGCACCGTCGCCTGGTTCTCCTGCATGAACCGGAAGAGCGGTTCCGCGCCGGCCAGCGCCCGGCTGTAGCGCCGCACGATCTCCTGCTTGGTCTCCAGCGTGTGCGGCTGGCTGCGGCCCCACTCGATCAGGTCCTCGATCGGCTGCGTCAGATCCTCGAAGAGGCTGACGATGATCTCTTCCTTCGTCTTGAAGTGGTAGTACAGGGCCGCCTTCGTGACGTCGAGACGCTCGGCGATCTCCCGCAGGGAGGTCTTCTCGTAGCCCTGCTCGGCGAAGAGTTCGAGCGCCACGTCCTGGATGCGCTGGCGGGTGTTGCCGCGGCGCTGTTGCTTGCTGCCGTCCATGGTGCCGCCCATCCTCGTACTCCTCGCGCTCCCGCAAAACTTACTTGACGCCCGGCTAGTGACGGGTCTACCTTCCCCAGTGTAGTGAACTAGCCGGGCGGCAAGTAAGTGGCCGTCGGGGGGAGTGGGAGAGATGGCGGACACACAAGCGGTCGCGACGGACCGGAAGCAGCCCGGGCAACCGGAGAAATCGCAGGAGAAGCAGCCCAGGAGCGTGCGCGTGGTGCTGCTCGCGCTCATGATCGCGATGATGCTCGCGATGCTCGACAACATGATCGTGGGCACCGCGATGCCGACGATCGTCGGTGAGCTCGGCGGCCTGGAGCACCTGTCCTGGGTGGTGACCGGTTACACCCTGGCGACCGCGGCGGCGACCCCGATCTGGGGCAAGCTCGGTGACATGTTCGGCCGCAAGGCCACCTTCCTCAGCTCGATCGTGATCTTCCTGATCGGCTCCGCGCTCAGCGGCATGGCCCAGGACATGGGCCAGCTGATCGGCTTCCGTGCCGTGCAGGGCCTCGGCGCCGGCGGTCTGATGGTCGGCGTCATGGCGATCATCGGTGACCTGATTCCGCCGCGGGAGCGCGGCAAGTACCAGGGCATGATGGCCGGAGTCATGGCGCTGGCGATGATCGGCGGCCCGCTGGTCGGCGGCACCATCACCGACAACTGGGGCTGGCGCTGGTCCTTCTACATCAACCTGCCGCTGGGCGCCGTCGCGCTCGCGCTGGTCAGCGCCGTGCTGCACCTGCCCAGGAAGCGCTCCAAGGCGGGCATCGACTACCTCGGCGTCGTCCTGCTGACCGTCGGCATCACCTCCATCGTGCTCGTCACCACCTGGGGCGGCACCGAGTACGCCTGGACCTCCGCGCGGATCATGGAGCTGATCGGCATCGGCGTGGCCGCGCTGGTCGGGTTCGTGTTCTGGCAGACCAGGGCCGCCGAGCCGGTGCTGCCGCTGCACATCTTCCGCAGCGGCAACTTCACCCTGATGTCGGTCATCGGCTTCATCACCGGCTTCGTGATGTTCGGCGCCACCCTCTTCCTGCCGCTGTACCAGCAGGCGGTCCAGGGCGCCTCCGCGACCAACTCCGGTCTGCTGCTCCTGCCGATGCTCGGCTCGATGCTGGTGACCTCGATGGTGGCCGGCCGGGTCACCACCAACAGCGGCCGCTACAAGGTGTTCCCGATCGCCGGCGGCGTGCTGATGATCGTCGGGCTGTACCTGCTGTCGCTGATGGACACCGACACCACGCGGCTGACCTCCGGCGTCTACATGGCCGTGCTCGGCGCGGGCATGGGCTGCCTGATGCAGATCACCATGCTGGTGGCGCAGAACAGCGTGGAGATGAAGGACATGGGTGTGGCGTCCTCGTCCACCACCCTGTTCCGCACCCTCGGCTCCTCCTTCGGAGTGGCCGTCATGGGCGCGCTGTTCAACCACCGGGTGCAGGACGTCATGTCGGAGAAGGCCGGCGCCCTGGGCTCCAAGGTCACCCAGAGGTCGGCGCAGCTCGACGCGGCGAGCCTGGCGAAGCTCCCGGCGCAGGCGCGGGAGGCCTACCAGCACGCGGTGTCCGCCGGCACGCACTCGGCGTTCCTGCTGGGCTCGGTGATCGCGGTGGTCGTGCTGATCGCGGCGCTGTTCGTGAAGGAGGTGCCGCTCAAGGGCGGTCCCCAGAAGCCCGAGGTGACCGAGGCCGTCTGAGCCCCTCCCGGTCCGAAGGCCCCCGGCGGTGTCCGCCCCGGGGGCCTTCGCCGTGCCGGGCCGACGGGCGCCGGCCGGCCGCGGCCGCCGCCCCGGCCGGTACGGAGAGCGCCCTAACGCCCGCCGGACAGCGGCAGCATGGGATGGCTGCCGGTGTTGGTGGGGGCGTGCTCCGGGAGCCACAGGACGGCCACCGCGCCCTCCGCGGGGACGTGTCCGGGGGCCCCGGCCGGGCGAATGTTGCGGAAGGTCAGCCGCGCGCCCAGCACCCGGGCCTGGCCGGCGGCGATGGTCAGGCCCAGGCCGTGGCCCTGGCCCGCGCGGTCCCTGCTGCCGGTGCGGAAGCGGCTCGGCCCCTCGGCGAGCAGGCCCTCGGGGAAGCCGGGACCGTGGTCGCGGACCCGGATGACCCGGCCCTCGACGGTCACCTCCACCGGCGGCCTGCCGTGCCGGGCGGCGTTGGCCAGCAGGTTGAACAGCACCCGCTCCAGACGGCGCGGGTCGGTCGTGACCTCCGACTCGTGCACCACCCGTACGGTGATGTCCGGGTCCTTGGCCGCGACCCGCCGGGCGACGAACTCGCCCAGCATGATGTCCTGCAGCTCGGCCCGCTCGGAGGCCCCGTCCAGCCGGGCCACCTCCAGCACGTCCTCGACCAGGGTGCGCATCGCCTTCGCCCGGTCCAGGACCAGCTCCGTGGGGCGCCCCGGCGGCAGCAGCTCGGCGGCCGTCAGCAGGCCCGTCACCGGGGTGCGCAGCTCGTGCGCGATGTCGGCGGTCACCCGCCGCTCGGCCTCCAGGCGCTGCCGCAGCGCGTCAGCCATGGCGTCCACCGCGCGCGCGAGGTCGTCGGTCTCGTCCCGTACGACCCCGCCGATGGCCTCCCGCACCCGTACGTCCGTCTCCCCCTTGGCGACCTGCCCCGCCGCGGCCGCCGCCTTGCGCAGCCGCCGCGAGAGCTGCCCGCCGATCAGCACGCCGAGCGCGCTGCCGCCGAGCACGACCGCGATGGAGCCGATGACCAGCGCCTGGTCGAGGTCCTTCATCACGTCCGTGGAGCGGTCCGGGAAGTTGCTGTGCAGGGACAGCACGTGCCCGTCCTTGACCGGCACGGCCGCCCAGATGTCCGGGCCGGTGCCGCGGTCGCTGACGTAGCTGGCGCGGCGGCCCTCGCTCACCTTGTCGCGCAGCGGGGGCGGCAGTTCCGGGTCGTCGATCTTGATGCTCGGGAAGTTCGGCCGTCCGCCCAGCTCGTAGTTGCGCTGCGCGATCTGGACCCGGGCGTTGGCCAGGTCACGGGCGTTGTCCAGCATGGAGACCCGGGCCGCGTTGTGCACGACGAGGCTGAGCGCGATCGCCACCAGACCGGCGACCAGCGCGATCGCCGCGCTGAGCTTCCATCTCAGCCCGGTCCGCAGCCCCGCCCGCTCCACGCGCCGCATCGGGCGCCGAATGATCCCCCGCATCTCCCGCTCCGCTCAGGCCCTCAACTTGTAGCCGAACCCGCGGACCGTCTCGATCCGGTCCTGGCCGATCTTCTGGCGCAGCCGCTGCACATGGACGTCGACGACCCGGGTGTCCCCGCCCCAGCCGTAGTCCCAGACCCGCTCCAGCAGCTTGTCGCGGGAGAGCACGGTGCCGGGCGCGCCGGAGAACTCCAGCAGCAGCCGCATCTCGGTCGGGGTGAGCGCCACCGGGCTTCCGGCCCGGCGCACCTCCATGCCCTCGGTGTCGATCTCCAGCTCGCCGAAGACCAGCGGGCCGCCGTTCAGGTCCGCCGCGGCCCCGGAGCCGGGCGCGGCCCCGCCGGCGTGCCCGAAGCGGCGCAGCACCGCGCGGATCCGGGCGACCAGCACGGCACCGTCGAACGGCTTGGTCACGTAGTCGTCGGCGCCCGCCTCCAGGCCGAGGACGACGTCGATGGAGTCGGCGCGTGCCGAGAGCATGATCACCGGAACCGTCGACTCGTCCCGGATGCGACGGCACAGGCTGACTCCGTCCAGGCCCGGGACCATGACGTCGAGCAGCGCGATGTCGGGCCGGTCCGCCCGGAACGACTCCAGCCCGGAGAGTCCGTCGGGCATGGCGGTCACCGCGAAGCCGTCCCGCTCCAGGGCGAGCTGGGTGGCCTCGCGGATGACGTCGTCGTCCTCGACGAACAGGACGTGGGTCTGGTCTGCCATCCCGGTGCTCTCAGTCCTCGTGTGCTTGTGGTCGGTCAGTTGTCCGGCGGGGGCGTCGCGCCCCCGCCGACGGACTTGCTGTAGTCGTTGTGGACGGGCTTCCCCTGGGCGAAGCGCCCCGACCGCCACCGGTAGGGGATGACGTCCTCACCGGACGGGCGCGAGATCGGGTCGCCCCTGCGGTACACCTGCTTGGTCACGGTCAGGACGCCCTCGACGATCTCCGCGTAGACCGGGGACTCCTCGGAGCGGAAGACGTTCTTGTACGCGCCGTTCTCGTCCCGGTACACGTACGACCCGACACCCACCGCGTCCGCGCAGGTCAGCACATTGACGACGACGTCGCTCACGGCGCCGCCGGTCAGGTCCCCGTAGGAGACGTCCACCGGGTAGTCGTCGCCGTTGCACGGCTTGAGGTCCCGCTTGACCGAGGCCGAGACCGCGGGGTCGTGCCGCAGCAGCGCCACCGCGTCCACCCGCCGGTAGGAGTCGGACGGACTGGGCGGCGGGGAGGCTACGGCGCCCGCCACCGCGGAGGCGTGCGCCGGTCCCTCGTCCCGCGCGCCGGTCCCCCCGGTGCCGCAGGCGGCGGCGAAAAGGCCGAGGGCGGTGACCGAGGCCGCCGCCGCGATCACCGCCATTGAACTGCCTGGGGCCCGTTCGGGCCCGGCCTCGGTCAGGCCGCGCAACGCTCCCGCTCCTCACGCTCCAGCGCGCGTGCGTCCAGATCGCGGGCCTCCAGCTCCTCGCGGAGCCGGGCGAGCGCCCGGTGCAGCGTGCTCTTGACCGTACCCGCGGACATGCCGAGGGCGGCGGCCGTCTCCTCCGTGGACATCTGCTCCCAGTGTCGCAGCACCACGACACTGCGCTGCTTCGGTGCGAGCACCTTCATGATGTCCATCAGCAGGGCCCGGTCCGCGTGCTGCTCGGTGGCGTCCTCCACGGAGGACTCCGGGAGCTGCTCGGTGGGGACCTCCTCCAGCTTGCGGGCCCGCCACCACTCGGTCCGGGTGTTGATCATCACCCGGCGCAGATAGGCGTCCGCGAGCCGCTTGTCGGCGATGCCGTCCCAGCGCCCGTAAGTCCGTACCAGGGCGGTCTGCAGCAGGTCCTGGGCGTCGACCGGGTCCGGGACCAGCCGGCGGGCGCTGCGCAGCAGCGCTTCCTGCCGGGTGCGGACGTACTCCTCGAACTCGAGCACCTCACCCTGCGCCATGATCGACCGCCTCCGTTCCCCGTGTACTCCGGCCCCGTGCCTGAAGTCCCGCCGTGCTGCCTGCCCGTTGGTCCGTCGGGCACGGGAAGAAAGCTACGGAGCGGTTGTCACGGGGCTGTGCGGAGCAGCCTGCGGCCGGCAATCGGCTGTCCGTCGGTTGTGTAACGGAAGTAGGTCCGGGGTAAGGAACGTGATGTTTATGTCCGGCTATTCAACGTTTCGTCCGCCGGATCGCGTCGTAACGAGCCCCGGTCGGCTGTGACTTGGCCGTGCGTCAGGTCAGCGGCAGCCGGTACAGACCGCCCGGCAGCGGCTCCACCAGACCGTCCGTGACGAGCCCGTCGAGCGCGCGGGCGCGCTGCACCGGCTCGTGCCAGACCCGGTCCAGCGCCGCCTGCGGCACCGGCGCGTGCGCCTCCCGCAGTACGGCGAGGAGCTTGCCGCGCACCTGACGGTCCGTACCCGCGTACGTCTGGCCGCGGCGCGGCGGGCCCTCGTGCTCCGGCTTGCCCGCGAGCCGCCACGCGCACTGCGCGGCGATCGGACAGCGCGGGCAGCCCTCGTTCTTCGCGGTGCACACCAGCGCGCCCAGCTCCATGGAGGCGGCGGCCCAGCGCGCGGCCGTCCCCTCCTCCTCCGGCAGCAGCTCCCGGGCCAGCCGCCGCTCCGCGGCCGTGGTGGCGTTCGGCGGGTACTGCACACCCGTCACCGCGCGCGCGAAGACCCGGCGCACGTTCGTGTCCAGCACCGCGTGGCGCTGCCCGTACGCGAAGGAGGCCACCGCGGCCGCCGTGTACTCGCCGATCCCGGGGAGCGCCAGCAGTTGCGCGTGATCCGTCGGCACGTCACCGCCGTGCCGTTCCGTTATGGCCGCGGCCGCGCCGTGCAGGCGCAGGGCCCGGCGCGGGTAGCCGAGCCGGCCCCAGGCGCGCACCGCCTCTCCGGGAGCCTCCTTGGCGAGATCGGCGGGGCGGGGCCAGCGTTCGATCCACTGCTCGTACACGGGGAGCACCCGGCTCACCGGGGTCTGCTGCAGCATGAACTCGCTGACCATCACGCCCCAGGGGCCCGCATCCGGGCGGCGCCAGGGGAGGTCGCGGGCGTGGGAGTCGAACCAGGCGATCACGGGGGCGTGAAGCTTCTCAGTCATGGCCTTCCGATCCTGCCACGCCTCGGCGTGCTGTGGCCCGTGACGGCGCGGTCGCGGAGCGTCGCGTCGCGTAGCGGTGAGTGAAGAAGCCTTTCATCCGCGGCAGTTGCCGGGATGATGATCCGGAAAAGTTGTCGTCCGGGCGGCGGGTGGCGCGAGCGGGAGCGGTGATCTCTCGTACAGTTTGCGCCGTGGGATCTCTGCGCAATCCGGTCGGGCCGCTTCCCTCCTCCATCTACTGGCGACGGAGGGTGCTAATGCTGTCCGTTCTCGCCCTGCTGGCGCTGCTGATCGCCTGGATCGTGACGTCGGGCGGCGGGGGCGGCAGGAACGGCGCCGGCGGGCCGAACGGCAAGAATCCCGCGTCCACCATCACGCCGGGTCCCTCCTCGTCCGGGCCGGCCTACAGCCAACACCCGGGCGGACGTGACGAGTCGGGCGGCGGGGACGCCGGCGGGAGCGGTTCCGGCTCCGGCGGCTCCGGCTCGGACGACAAGGGCGGCTCCGGTTCCGCGGGGTCGGACGGCGGCTCCGGCGCGGAGGGCGGTTCGGGCGGCGGCTCCGCGGCGGGCGGCGGCGGGGTCGGGACCGGCGACGCGCTGCCCGCGTCCTCCTCGCTGCCCGAGTGCGCACCCGGCGCGGTCACGCTGACCCTGCGCAGCGTGCACAACTCCTACTCGCCGGACCAGACGCCGGAGTTCGAACTCGTCGCGAAGAACACCTCGTCCGGCGACTGCAAGGTCGATCTCGGGCCGAAGAAGGCGGTGCTGACCGTCACGCCGGCGGAGGGCGACGACGCGTACTGGTCGTCGGCCGACTGCCCGAAGGGCGCGGCGAGCCTGCTGTTCCGGGTGGGCGCGGGCCAGAGCATCACGTACACCGTGAAGTGGGACCGCAAGCCCAGTGCGCCGGAGTGCGCCACGCCTCCGGCGGGGGCGGCGAAGGCGGGAACCTATCTGCTGGAGGCCAAGGCGCCGGGGTTCGCCAAGGCGCGGGCCTCGTTCGTGCTGTCGGCCGACTGACGCCCGGCGTCCGCCGGCAAGGGCAGGCGGGACGCGCCCGGGCCGGCACCGGCACGGGGCGCACGGCGGCGGTGCCGCGCTCCGCTCAGACGTACCGGCTCAGACGTAGCGCTCGAGGATCGACGACTCGGCCAGCCGGGACAGGCCCTCGCGGACGCTTCGCGCCCGGGCCTCGCCGACGCCGTCCACCGTCTGGAGGTCGTCCACGCTCGCGGCGAGCAGCTTCTGGAGCCCGCCGAAGTGCTCCACCAGGCGGTCGATGATCGCCCCCGGCAGCCTCGGCACCTTCGCCAGCAGCCGGAAACCGCGCGGGGACACCGCGGAGTCGAGGGTCTCGGGGGAGCCCGTGTAACCCAGCGCCCTCGCCACCGTGCCCATTTCGAGGAGTTCCGCGTGGGTCAGGGCGTTCAGCTCCGCGAGCGCCTCGTCCACCGTGCGGGACCGCTTCGCCGTGGGCTCGGGGACGTAGTCCCGGACGACCAGTTCGCGGTCGGGCTCCACACCGGCGATCAACTCCTCCAGCTGGAGCGCGAGAAGACGGCCGTCGGTGCCGAGTTCCACCACGTACTCGGCGATCTCGGTGGCGATGCGCCGGACCATCTCCAGACGCTGGGCGACCGCCGACACGTCCCGGACCGTCACCAGGTCCTCGATCTCCAGCGCCGACAGCGTGCCCGCGACCTCGTCCAGGCGGAGCTTGTACCGCTCCAGGGTGGCCAGGGCCTGGTTGGCGCGGGAGAGGATCGCGGCGGAGTCCTCCAGGACGCGGCGCTGGCCGTCGACGTAGAGGGCGATCAGCCGCATGGACTGGGAGACGGAGACCACCGGGAAGCCGACCTGCTTCGAGACCCGGTCCGCCGTGCGGTGCCGGGTGCCGGTCTCCTCCGTCGGGATCGTCGGATCCGGGACGAGCTGCACGCCGGCCCGCAGGATCTTCGACAGGTCGGAGGAGAGCACGATGCCGCCGTCCAGCTTGCACAGCTCCCGCAGCCGCGTCGCGGCGAACTCCACGTCCAGGACGAAGCCGCCGGTGCACATCGCCTCGACGGTCTTGTCGGAGCCCAGGACGATGAGTCCGCCGGTGTTGCCGCGCAGGACCCGCTCCAGGCCGTCACGCAGGGGCGTGCCGGGAGCCACGGCGCTCAGCGAGGCGCGCATCAGGCGATCGGAGCCGGCGCTCCCACCGGACTTTCCGGGAGCTGCTGCCCGGTCGTTGGCTGCCACTGCACTCCTCCGGTCGCAGGTTCTGGGGCGCCGCCGTCGTGCGCACTCGGTTCGTACGGACGGGCGAGACCTGGGCAAAGTCTACCGGCGGTCCTCCGCCTCCCGTGGGGCCTCTCGGCGACGGGAGCGCGGCAGCACCCGGAGCGCGTCCCCCATGTCGGCGACTTCCAGGACCTTCATCCCGGCCGGGACCTTGCCCGGATCACCCGGTACGAGCGCGTGCGTGAAGCCCAGCCGGTGCGCCTCGGCCAGCCTGCGCTGCACGCCCGTGACCCGTCTGACCTCGCCCGCGAGGCCCACCTCGCCGATGGCGACGAGGTTCTTGGGCAGGGGGGTGTCGCTGGCGGCCGAGGCGAGCGCGAGGGCGATCGCCAGGTCGGCGGCGGGCTCCGAGAGCTTCACTCCGCCCACCGTCGCGGAGTAGATGTCCCGCTTGCCGAGCGCGCTGATCCGCCCGCGCTGCTCCAGCACCGCGAGCATCATCGACACCCGGGAGGTCTCCAGGCCCGAGGTGGTCCGGCGCGGAGAGGGGATCTGGGAGTCCACGGTCAGCGCCTGCACCTCCGCCACCAGCGGGCGGCGGCCCTCCAGGGTGACCGTCAGGCAGGTGCCGGGGACCGGCTCGGCACGGCGGGTCAGGAACAGTCCGCTCGGGTCGGCGAGTCCGGTGATGCCCTCGTCGTGCAGTTCGAAGCAGCCGACCTCGTCCGTGGCGCCGTAGCGGTTCTTCACCCCCCGCACCAGGCGCAGGCGGGCGTGCCGGTCGCCCTCGAAGTGCAGCACGACGTCCACCAGGTGCTCCAGCAGCCGGGGACCCGCGATCGCGCCGTCCTTGGTGACGTGGCCCACCAGCAGGGTGGACATGCCACGCTCCTTGGAGGCGCGGATCAGGGCGCCGGCCACCTCCCGCACCTGGGCCATGCCACCGGGCGCGCCGTCGATCTCGGGTGAGGCGACCGTCTGTACCGAGTCCAGGATCAGCAGCGACGGCTTCACCGCGTCCAAGTGGCCGAGCACGGCCGAGAGATCGGTCTCGGCGGCCAGGTACAGGTGGTCGTCCAGGGCGCCGATGCGGTCGGCGCGCAGCCGCACCTGGCTCGCCGACTCCTCACCCGTCACGTAGAGGGTGCGGTGCTCGTCACTGGCCGACTTGGCGGCCACGTCCAGCAGCAGGGTGGACTTGCCGACGCCGGGCTCGCCCGCGAGGAGCACCACCGCGCCGGGCACCAGACCGCCGCCGAGCACCCGGTCCAGCTCCGGCACGCCGGTCGTGCGGGCGGTGGCCTGCCGGCCGTCGACCTGGCCGATGGGCAGCGCGGAGCTGGTGACCCGGCCCGGGGCCGTCGTACGGACCGCGGGCGCGCCGTACTCCTCGACCGTGCCCCAGG
Source organism: Streptomyces sp. NPDC002386 (assembly GCF_053593175.1). Taxonomy (NCBI): domain Bacteria; kingdom Bacillati; phylum Actinomycetota; class Actinomycetes; order Kitasatosporales; family Streptomycetaceae; genus Streptomyces; species Streptomyces sp. NPDC002386. The sequence continues at coordinate 2,113 of NZ_JBSFBX010000002.1, read as the reverse complement.
CCTGGCACTCCGGGCAGCGGCCGAGCCATTTGGCGGTCTGCCAGCCGCACTCGGTGCAGCGGTAGGACGGTCGGTCCTTGGTGGTCTTGGTACGGGCAGCCATGCGGAAACCGTAGCCCGCGGCACTGACAGCGCCTGCGCGGACCGTCCGGGAGCGGCCCGTCACCCGGTCACGGCCTGTCGGGTCCGGGCCGTGGAACGAAAGGTTCCTGTCCCCTTATGAGGGATCGTTTCACCCGTACGAATTAAAAGAGCTCAAGGTGCCGGAAGGAGCACTGCGCCGCCGCCTACGGTCGCACGGGTGACGAGCAGCAGTCCGGAGACGACGACCCGCACCACCGGCGCACATCGGACGCACCGGGAGGCGCGCGACCGAGCCGCCGCGCGCACCCTCGCGCAGCGGCCGCCGGCGCGCTACGAGCCGTACCTGGACGGTCTGTTCACCTACTGCCTGTCGGTGCTGTGCGACCACGACGCGGCCACCGCCGCCCTCGGGGACGTCCTGGCGCTGGCCGAGCGGCGCGGACAGCGCGTCCCGGAGGCCGTCGACCAGCGGGCCTGGCTGTACGCGCTGGCCCGCTGGGCGTGCCTGCGCGGGCTCGCCGAGGCCCGGCAGAAACGTCAGGCCACCCACGCGTCGGGCCGCCCGGCCGCCGCGAAGCGACAGGCCGATCCGCCCGTGGCCCCGGAGGTCCTGGAGCAGCGGCGCGGTGAACTCGCCCTGCTCGCCTGGCCGGAGGCGGCCGGCACCTCCCCCGAGCAGCGCGAGGCCCTGGAGCTCGCCGTCCGCCACCACCTCGCGGCGCCCGAGGTCGCCGCCGTCCTCGGCATGGCGCCCGCCGCCGCGCGTGAGCTGCTGGCCTCCGCGGCCTGCGAGGTCGAGCGCACCCGCGCCGCGCTCGCCGTGGTCGAGACCGGCGGCTGCCCGAGCGTGGCCCATCTCACCGGGGACAGCCGGCTGGTCCTCAGCACGACCCTGCGCCGCGAGCTGGTCCGGCACGTCGACGACTGCCCCCGCTGCCGCCGCACCGCCGAGCGCGCCGTCCCCGGCCGCTGGCCCGGTGCCGCGGTCACCCCGGCCGAACTGCCGGTTCTGCAGGCGCCCCGCGCGGCCCTGCACGTCGCCCTGGCACACCACCCGCGCGCGCGTGGCGCGGCCGTGCCGCGCTTCGACCGGCGCGGATTCCCGATGGACCCCAAGGACCGCGCGGCCCGCCGCGACCGCCTCCGGGCGCGTGCCGTCACCACGACCGTCGTCGCCACCGTGGTCGCCGCCCCCGTGCTCGCCCTGTGGGCCGCCTACCGTGGCGGTCCGGTGGGCGGCGAGGACGGCCGCCCGGGGGGTCCCGCGCGCGAGGCGCAGGGGCCCGACGCGTTCGGCGGCGACACCGGCGGCGGCTACGAGAACGCGGGGAACGCCCGGGTGAAGCCGCCCGGCGCCCCGGCCGAGAAGGGCACGGCGGACGTCTCCGTGAAGGTCGTCAGCGTCGGCGGGGGCGCCGGGAAGGGCGCGGGCGAGCTCGCGGTCGGCGCGCGCACCCACGGCGACGTCACGCTGATCACGCTCACCGCGTCCGGCTCGGGACCTGTCCGCTGGTCCGCGGCCACCTCGGCGTCCTGGCTCTACTTCAGCCGGTCCGCGGGAACGCTCCGGCCCGGCGAGACCTTCACGATCAAGGTGTACGTCGACCGGCTGCGCGAGCCGTCCGGCCGCTGGCACGCCCAGGTGGCGGTCGCACCGGCCGGCGCCGTGGTCACGATCGACGGCTACGGCACCGCGCCCAGCGGCCCCTCGGCCCCGCCGTCGAAGCCCGCCCCCGACCCGAGCCCGTCGGCCCCGGCCCACACCGACCCGCCGTCCAGTCCGCCGCCGTCGCCCTCGTCCCCGCCGTCATCCGGCCCGTCCGACCCGACGCCTTCCGACCCGCCGAGCTCGTCCCCGCCGCCCGCCGGCGACGACGGCCCGAGCCCGTCGGACGGCTAGGTCGTGTCCGCAAAGTCACGCCTGCGTCGCGGCGCCCGGCACGCACTCTCGCCGCACCGGCCGGAAGCCCGAGTACACCCGGTACGAGGGCATCCGGCCGGCACGCCGAGAGCACGCACCGGACGCCGC
>NZ_JBSFBX010000001.1:855145-918401 GCF_053593175.1 Streptomyces sp. NPDC002386 | reverse complement strand
GGTTGATAGGCCGGATCTGGAAGCACGGTAACGTGTGAAGGTGACCGGTACTAATAGGCCGAGGGCTTGTCCTCAGTTGCTCGCGTCCACTGTGTTGGTTCTGAAACCACGAACGGCCCCACGTTGCCACAGCGTGGACGGTTGTCAGTTTCATAGTGTTTCGGTGGTCATAGCGTGAGGGAAACGCCCGGTTACATTCCGAACCCGGAAGCTAAGCCTCACAGCGCCGATGGTACTGCAGGGGGGACCCTGTGGGAGAGTAGGACGCCGCCGAACTATCATTGGGAAAACCCCCGCATCGAAAGATGCGGGGGTTTTCTGCGTTCCGGGCTTTTTCAGGTCCCCTGAGGGGACCGGGAATTTGCGTGGCTCAGAGCCGGCCGGCTGCCTTGAGAGCCAGGTAGGCGTCCGCCAGTGCCGGTGCCAGATCGTCAGGAGTCTCGTCCACGACCGTCACGCCGTGCCGCCGCAACTGCTCGGCCGTGCGCCGGCGTTCGGACTGTGCCTGCGCCCCGGCAGCGGCCTCGTACACCGCCTCCGTGTTCCCTCGTGCCTGCGCCATTGTCGCGATGTGAGGATCGGCGACCGAGGCCACGAGGACCGTGTGGCGCTGGGTGAGCTGGGGCAGCACGGGCAGCAGGCCCTGCTCCACGGGGGCGGCGTCGAGCGTCGTGAGCAGCACGATCAGGGAGCGGCGCGGGGCCGTACGCAAAGCCGTCGCGGTCAGGCCGCGTGCGTCCGTTTCCACGAGTTCCGGTTCCAGCATGGCCAACGTGTTGACCAGGGACGGCAGGATGTCGCCGGCGGCGCGGCCCTGGACCCGGGCCCGGACCCGGCGGTCGTAGGCCAGCAGCTCGACGCGGTCGCCGGCTCGGGAGGCGAGGGCCGCCAGAAGCAGGGCCGCGTCCATCGAGGCGTCCAGGCGGGGAGCGTCACCGACGCGACCCGCCGACGTGCGGCCGGTGTCGAGGACCAGAAGGATGTGACGGTCGCGCTCGGGTCGCCAGGTGCGTACCGCGACCGAGGACTGCCGCGCGGTGGCACGCCAGTCGATCGAGCGGGTGTCGTCACCGGGGACGTACTCCCGCAGACTGTCGAACTCGGTGCCCTCGCCGCGGGTCAGCACGCTCGTACGGCCGTCGAGCTCGCGCAGCCGGGCGAGTTTGGACGGAAGGTGCTTGCGGCTGGTGAACGGAGGCAGGACCCGCACCGTCCAGGGCACCTTGTGCGTGCCCTGGCGGGCGAAGAGGCCGAGGGGACCGTAGGAGCGGATGGTGACGCGGTCGGCCCGGCGGTCGCCGCGCCGGGTGGGGCGCAGCCGGGTCGTCACGCGTCGGCGTTCGCCGGCCGGGACGGTGACCCGGTGCCGTGAGCCCGCGCCCTCGGTGCCGGGCTGCCAGCTGCTGGGCGGCCACGCGTCCCGCAACTGGGCGCGCAGGGTGCGGCGGCTCGGGTTGGTGACGGTCAGGGTGACATCGGCGGTCTCGCCCAGACGTGCGGTGGTGTCGCCGGAGCGGGACAGGCCGAGCCGTCGTACGGGAGCCGCGAGGGCGAAGTCGCAGGCGCAGGCCAGGGCGACGGATCCGTTGACGGCGAGGACGCCCGCCCAGCCCGGCTCCAGGACGCCGACGGGGATGGAGCCGAGGGCCGCCAGGAGAGCGGCGCGTCCGGTCGGTGCCATCAGCGGGGGACCGGGACGTGGGCGAGGATGGCGTTGATGACGGAGTCGGCGGTCACGCCCTCCATCTCGGCCTCGGGCCGGAGCTGGATCCGGTGGCGCAGGGTGGGCAGGGCGAGAGCCTTGACGTCGTCCGGGGTGACGTAGTCGCGGCCGGTCAGCCAGGCCCAGGCGCGCGAGGTGGCCAGCAGGGCGGTCGCGCCGCGCGGGGAGACGCCGAGGGTGAGGGAGGGCGACTCGCGGGTGGCGCGGCAGATGTCCACCACGTAGGCGGTGATCTCGGGGGAGATGCTGGTCTTGGCGACCGCGGCGCGCGCGGCTTCCAGATCGGCCGGGCCGGCCACCGGGCGTACGCCGGCGGCGCGCAGGTCACGGGGGTTGAAGCCGGAGGCGTGGCGGGTCAGGACGTCGATCTCGTCCTGGCGGGAGGGCAGCGGGATGGTCAGCTTCAGGAGGAAGCGGTCCAGCTGGGCCTCTGGGAGGGGGTAGGTGCCCTCGTACTCCACCGGGTTCTGGGTCGCGGCGACGAGGAACGGGTCGGGGAGCGGGCGCGGTGTGCCGTCTACCGTCACCTGGCGTTCCTCCATGGCTTCCAGCAGGGAGGACTGGGTCTTGGGCGGGGTGCGGTTGATCTCGTCCGCGAGCAGCAGGTTCGTGAAGACCGGGCCGGGCTGGAAGGAGAACTCGGCGGTCCGCGTGTCGTAGACGAGGGAGCCGGTGACGTCGCTCGGCATCAGGTCGGGGGTGAACTGGACGCGCTTCGTGTCGAGTTCGAGCGCGGACGCGAGTGCGCGGACGAGCAGCGTCTTGGCGACCCCGGGGACTCCCTCCAGCAGAACGTGTCCGCGGCACAGGAGGGCGACGACGAGGCCGGTGACGGCGGGGTCCTGGCCGACCACGGCTTTGGCGATCTCGGCGCGCAGGGCTTCCAGGGAGGCTCGGGCCGCGTCCGGGTTCCCGGTGGTCCCGGCGTTGTCGGTGGTCGGGTCCATCATGGACGGCGAACCTCTCTTTCGAGGGCGTCGAGTTGGTCGGTGAGTGCGACGAGGGCGGCGTCGTCGCCGGGCGGCGGCCCGAAGAGGAGCGGTTGCAGGTTCTGTCCGTCGCCGTGGAGATGGGCGGACAGGGCCGGGAGCAGGGCCTCGGGGGCGTGCGCCTGGGCGGCGGGGACGCCGACGAGCGGGGCGAGACGCGTGCGGGTGGCGGAGCGGAGAGCTGCGGCCGCGCGGTCGCGGGCGTTGGCCCTGCGGTAGAGGCGGGCGCGGCCTTCGGCGGTCTCGGAGGCGCGGATGGCGACCGGCAGTTTCTCGGGCACGAGCGGGCCGAACCGCCGTGCCCGCCAGAAGGCCGCGAGCACCGCGGCGATGAAGAGCTGCAGAGTGCCCCAGAGCCAGCCGGACGGAAGCAGGTCGAGGAAGTTCTTGCGCTCGCCCGAGTCGGCGGTCGAGCCGTCGGCGAGCGAGGGGAGGTACCAGACCAGCTGGGCACGGGAGCCGAGGAGCTGCAGGGCTAGCGAGGCGTTCCCCTGCTCGTCGAGGCGCTTGTTGTAGAGGATGTCGGGCGCGCCGAGCACCACGGTGTCGCCGCCGCCGGAGGCCGGGACGCGGAGCAGGGTGGCGAGGCGTTCGCTGGGGTAGCAGGAGTCGGCGTCGAGGTGGGTGGTGGTGTAGCGGATGCCCCCGGTGTCGGCGCTGCCCGCGCGCCGGGCCTCGGGTAGGGCGCAGCGGGGGGCGAGCGTCGATCCCGGGCTGGTGGCGGGGTCCGCGGTGACCCCGGGTACGAGGCGTTCGACGGACCAGCCGCCGGCCGCGACGAGGACGGTGCGTCCGCCGGAGGCCGCGGTGGCGGAGTGCAGCCGGGTCTGCTGGCGGTGGGTCATCAGGTCGGGTACGGCGACCAGGAGCGTGGTGTCCGGTCCGGCCGCGGCGCGTGCGGCGCCGAGCGTGGTGACGACGCGCGTGGTGACGCCCCGGTCGGCGAGGAGTTCCGCGACGGCCCGGCTGCCGTAGGGGTCGGCCGAGCGCGGGTCGAGTGCGCCGTGCCGGGCCTGGGAGCGGACGGCGGCGATCGCCACGCCCGCGATCAGGAGCAGCACCACGGCGAGTGCGATGCCCCGTGAGCGGGTCCAGACCTGGCGGGCGGTGGGCGATGTGGAAGTGGTGGCCGGCAGCGTGGCCTCGGTGCTCATTCGGCGGCCCCCCGGCGGGTGCCGTGGGCCGTGCCGGTGGCGCTGTCCGCGAGGTCGGGCCGGCTGCGTTCGAGGTCGCGGTCGAGTTCGGCGATGCGCAGGTACGCCTGCTCGTCGGACCGGCGCCCGCCGTAGGTGACGTCGTCGAACTCCCGGGCGGCGGCGCGCAGCCGGTCCGTGTGCGCGGGCAGGGCGCGGCCGGCCTCGGCGGCGGCTTCGTCGGCGGTGCGGCCGGGACGCACGTCGAGCAGGGCGCGTTCCTCCAGGGAGCGGACGATGGCCCGCATGCGCTCCTGGACGGCGTGGTTCCAGTGGCCCTGGGCGGCGTGGGCCTCACCGGCCGCCCGGTGTTCGGCGGCGCTGCGGGGGCGGTCGTCGAACAGGGTGGCGGTGGAGACGGGGGTGCGGCGCGGGGTACCCAGCCGCCACCACAGGGCGGCCAGGACGGCCACGACGACCAGGACGACGACGAGGAGGCCGAGCGCGCCGCCGGGCGTCGCGGACGCCGCGGTCTCCAGCAGACCGCCGACCCAGTCCCAGAAGGCGTTGAGGGCCCGCTGGATCAGGCCGGGGTCGTTCTCGTGGTACATCCGCTTCGACAGCTCGCGGCGGGCGGCCTCCCGCGCCGGGTCGCGCGGGATGGTGACCGGTGGCTCGTCGCCCGAGCCGCCGGCCGCCAGGACGCCGACGCGGGCGGAGACGCCCAGCAGGCCGCGTACGGCCGATCCGGCGGCGCCCGGCAGGGCCGGGGCCGCCGTGAGGACTCCCCCCGTCGGGTTCACCGCATCAGCTCCCCGGTACGGGGCCGGGGGCGGGGGCGCCGTTCCCCTGGACACCGGCGGCCCGGGCCAGTTCCAGGTCGAGGGCCTCGCGGCGGATGCGCTGGTCGATGTACAGCAGCACGGTGACGCCCGCGCTGATCGGCAGCGTGATCATGGCGCCGATCACCGAGCCGATGCCGCTGATGATCAGGAAGGTCCAGCCGGCGTTCTGGGCGCCGGTGGTGAAGAAGGTCGCCATGCCGTCGCCGCCGACGGCACCGGCGAGGAGGCTGAAGGGGATCACGACGAGCGACGAGACGATGTTGGCGATGAGCCCGGCGAGCATCTGGATGCCCACGACGCGCCACCAGGAGCCGCGGACCAGCTTCGCGGAGCGGCTCATGGACTTCACGATGCCCTGCCGCTCCAGCATCAGCGCGGGGGAGGCGAGGGAGAAGCGGACCGTCAGCCAGATCGCGACGACGAGGGCGGCCAGCATGCCGAGGACGAGCAGGGCGACACCGGCGCCCTCGTTCCCGCCGAGAACGAGGACGAGGATGCCGGGCAGCGCGCCGCCGAGCATCAGGCCCACGGAGATGAGGCCGAGCAGCAGGAGGAGACCGAACAGCCCGGGCACCTGCGGGCGGGCGTCCCGCCAGGCCTCGCCGGCGCTGACCGGCTTGCCGAGGACGGCACGGCTGGTGACGGTCGTCAGCAGGGCGGTCGCCACGATGGAGCCGATGACGGAGATCACGACCACGACGGAGGTGCCGGCCATGACCGTGCCGAGGGCCCGGAGTATCTCGCTCCCGGAGGAGCGCGGGTCGCTGAGGGTGCCGGTGGTCTCGTTGTCGTTCAGCAGGAGGCCCTGCAGCAGGATCAGGCCGAGCTGGGTGACCACCGCGACCGTCAGCGAGATGCCGAGGACGGTGCGCCAGTAGGTGCGCATGGTGGAGACGGCGCCGTCGAGGATCTCGCCGACGCCGAGCGGGCGCAGCGGGATCACGCCGGGCTTGGCGGCGGGCGGAGGGCCGCCCCAGCCGCCGCCCCAGGGCGCGCCGTATCCGCCGGGGGCGCCGTGACCGCCGTATCCGCCGGGCGGGCCGCCGTAGGGGCCTCCCCCGGGGCCGCCGGACGGGCCGCCGCCCCAGCCCGTGCCGGGCGGCGGGGGCGGCGGTGCCTGGCCGGGGCTCGGCGCGCCCGTGGGCGCGGACCACTGGCCGGGCGGGGGCTGCTCGTCGGACCACTTCGCGCCGGGCGCCTGCGCGTCCGGGCCCGGCTGCGCGGCGGGCCCGGTGGGCTCGGCGGGGCCAGGGCGGTCGGCGGGTTCGGCGGGGCCGGACGCGCCGGGTTCGCGCCCGTCGGACGACGGGGCGGATCCGGGCGAGGCCCAGCCCGGAGTGTCAGTCATCGAAGCTCCTTCACGGTGCCCGTCCGCGGACGCGGCGGCAGGTTGGCAGACATCGTGCCATGGGGTGGTCATCGGATGACCTGCCGCGGTAGGCGCTGGACTCCTTCAATTGTCCGCCGGTTCCGGGGCAGACTGACCGCATGGCTGATCAGTACGCGCAATCCGGCGAGGACAAGCGGCCGGCCGAGATACCTGCGATCCGATGGGAGGAACCGCCTGAAGGCCCCGTGCTGGTCCTCCTCGACCAGACGAGGCTGCCGGCCGAGGAGGTCGAGCTGGTGTGCACGGACGCTCCGGCGCTGGTGGAGGCGATCCGCTCGCTCGCCGTGCGCGGGGCACCACTGCTGGGCATCGCCGGGGCGTACGGTGTCGCGCTCGCCGCCGCGCGGGGGTTCGACGTCGAGGAGGCCGCGGCGGCGCTGGAGAGCGCCCGGCCCACCGCCGTGAACCTCTCCCTCGGGGTGCACAGGGCGGCGGCCGCTCATCGCGAGGCGCTCGCCGGCACCGGTGACCCGACGGCGGCCGCGGTGGCGGCGCTGGCCGCTGCGCGGACCGTGCACCAGGAGGACGCCGAGGCCAGCGGGCGGATGGCGGTGCACGGGCTGGCGCTGCTGGACGAGCTGCTGCCGGGCGGCGGGCACCGCGTCCTGACCCACTGCAACACCGGGTCGCTGGTCTCGGGCGGGGAGGGGACGGCGTTCGCGGTGGCCCTCGCCGCGCACCGGGAGGGGCGGCTGCGCCGGCTGTGGGTGGACGAGACGCGTCCGCTGCTGCAGGGCGCGCGCCTGACGGCGTACGAGGCGGCGCGCCGCGGCATGGCGTACACGCTGCTCACCGACAACGCGGCGGGGTCGCTGTTCGCGGCGGGTGAGGTGGACGCGGTGCTGGTCGGCGCGGACCGGATCGCGGCCGACGGCTCGGTGGCCAACAAGGTGGGGAGCTATCCGCTCGCGGTGCTCGCCCGGTACCACCACGTTCCCTTCATCGTGGTGGCGCCGGTGACGACGGTGGACCCCGGCACTCCGGACGGGGCGTCCATCGAGGTCGAGCAGCGCCCCGGGTACGAGGTGACCGACGTCCTGGCCCCGCAGATGCCGGTGGCCGGGGCCGGCGGCGGTATCGCGGTGGCGCCCCTGGGAACCCAGGCGTACAACCCGGCGTTCGACGTGACACCGCCCGAGCTGGTGACGGCGATCGTCACCGAGGAGGGCGTGGTCTCCCCCGTGACGGCGGAGGCGCTCGCGGATCTGTGCGCCCGGTCGTCCCAGGTGACGTCCGGCTGAGAGGCGGAGCGACCACGGCGGCGGCCCTCCGCCCGCGCCACGCCGCAGGGCGGAGGGGCCGCGTTCGGAGGGGCCGCGGGGCGCGGGAGGCCCCGGCGAAGGCGTGATCGGCGGGCCTGGCGGCGCCGGGGGCAGACAGTGACGGCTCGGTACGACTATCGTCACAGGCCAGTGAGCTGCCTCACCTGCGCCTCTGTCGTCGTTACGAGAATGGGATGATGTCGTTTATGAAGGGACGAGTCCTTGTCGTCGACGACGACACCGCACTGGCCGAGATGCTCGGCATTGTGCTGCGTGGTGAAGGTTTTGAGCCGTCTTTCGTAGCCGACGGCGACAAGGCACTGGCCGCTTTCCGTGAGTCCAAGCCCGACCTGGTGCTGCTCGACCTGATGCTGCCCGGCCGGGACGGCATCGAGGTGTGCCGCCTGATCCGGGCCGAGTCCGGCGTGCCGATCGTGATGCTCACGGCCAAGAGCGACACCGTGGACGTCGTGGTGGGCCTGGAGTCGGGCGCCGACGACTACATCGTGAAGCCGTTCAAGCCGAAGGAGCTGGTGGCCCGCATCCGGGCGCGCCTGCGGAGGTCGGAGGAGCCGGCGCCGGAGCAGCTCACCATCGGTGACCTGGTGATCGACGTCGCCGGGCACTCGGTGAAGCGCGAGGGGCAGTCGATCGCGCTGACCCCGCTGGAGTTCGATCTGCTGGTCGCGCTCGCCCGCAAGCCGTGGCAGGTGTTCACCCGCGAGGTGCTGCTCGAGCAGGTGTGGGGCTACCGGCACGCCGCGGACACGCGGCTCGTCAACGTGCACGTCCAGCGGCTGCGCTCCAAGGTCGAGAAGGACCCGGAGCGGCCGGAGATCGTGGTGACCGTCCGTGGTGTCGGATACAAGGCCGGACCGAGCTGACATGTCCGAGGACAGTGCCGCTTCGGCCCCCGGCCGCTCCGGGGCCCGTCCGGAGCGGCCTGTCGGCCGTGGGACGGCGGGTTCGCGCTGGGGGCGCCTCTTCGAGGGCGGGTTGCTGCAGGGCGGGGTCCAGGGCAGCCCGGTGCTCCGTCTGTTCATGCGCTGGATACGACGTCCGCTGCTGCCCGTCATGCGGCTGTGGCGACGCAACATCCAGCTCAGGGTCGTCGCCACGACCCTGCTGATGTCGCTGGGCGTCGTCCTGCTGCTGGGCTTCGTCGTCATCGGGCAGGTGCGCAACGGTCTGCTGGACGCCAAGGTCAAGGCGTCGCAGAGCCAGGCCGGCGGCGGATTCGCCGTGGCCAAGCAGAAGGCGGACGAGGCCGCCGGAGGCACCGGCACGGCCCCGGTGTCCGGTGACGACACCGAGACCACCGACGGACGGCAGTCCCAGAACGTCATCCAGTGGATGAGCGACCTCGTGGAGTCCCTGGCCAGCGGCGGCGCCGGCGCGTTCGACGTCGTGACGCTGCCCGTGGGCGACGACAGCGGAGGCGGGCGCAGCCCGCGTGGCTCCGGGTACGTCAACCCGTCCTCCAGCGTGCCCGCCGAGCTGCGCGACCGCGTCAACAGCAGTACGACGGCCGCCCAGAGCTACACCCGGATCGTCTACTCCACAGCCAAGGAGTCCCAGCCGGCGCTGGTCATCGGCAAGCAGGTCAACGACCCCAACGGGCGCCCCTACGAGCTGTACTACCTCTTCCCGCTCACGCAGGAGGAGAAGTCCCTGAGCCTGGTCAAGGGCACGCTCGCGACCGCGGGACTCTTCGTCGTCGTACTCCTCGGGGCGATCGCCTGGCTGGTGGTGCGACAGGTGGTCACGCCGGTGCGGATGGCGGCCGGGATCGCGGAGCGGCTGTCCGCGGGGCGGCTGCAGGAGCGGATGAAGGTCACCGGCGAGGACGACATCGCCCGCCTCGGCGAGGCCTTCAACAAGATGGCGCAGAACCTGCAGGTGAAGATCCAGCAGATGGAGGACCTGTCGCGGATGCAGCGGCGGTTCGTCTCCGACGTCTCGCACGAGCTGCGCACACCGCTGACGACCGTGCGGATGGCGGCCGACGTCATCCACGAGGCGCGGGAGGACTTCGACCCGGTGACCGCCCGGTCGGCCGAGCTGCTCGCCGACCAGCTCGACCGGTTCGAGTCGCTGCTCGCGGACCTGCTGGAGATCAGCCGCTTCGACGCGGGTGCGGCGGCGCTGGAGGCCGAGCCGATAGACCTGCGGGACGTGGTGCGCCGGGTGGTCGGCGGTGCCGAGCCGCTCGCCGAGCGCAAGGGCACCCGCATCCGCGTGAAGGGCGACCAGCAGCCCGTCGTCGCCGAGGCCGACGCCCGGCGGGTGGAGCGCGTCCTGCGCAACCTCGTCGTCAACGCCGTCGAGCACGGCGAGGGCAGGGACGTCGTCGTCCGGCTGGCCGCCGCGGGCGGCGCCGTCGCCGTCGCGGTGCGCGACTACGGCGTGGGCCTCAAGCCCGGTGAGGCGACCCGGGTCTTCAGCCGCTTCTGGCGCGCCGACCCGGCACGCGCGCGTACCACCGGCGGTACCGGCCTCGGCCTGTCGATCGCCCTGGAGGACGCGCGTCTGCACGGCGGCTGGCTGCAGGCCTGGGGCGAGCCGGGCGGCGGCTCCCAGTTCCGGCTGACGCTGCCGCGCACCGCGGACGAACCCCTGCGGGGCTCGCCGATACCGCTGGAGCCGAAGGACTCGCGGCGCAACCGCGGACTCGACGACGCGGGCCTGTCCCGCGGGAGCGAGGAGAAGCGGGCGACCGTTCCGGTGCAGCCGGGCGGCGGCCAGGTGCCACCGCTGCCCGCGCGTGCCTCGGGCCTCGCCACGGTGACGCCCGCGGTCGACCCGAGCGCGCTGCCCGGCAACGGCAACGGCGCGCGCGTGGTGCCCCGGCCGGCCGGCGGCGCACGGCGTCCCGAGGACAGGCGTGGCCCGCAGCGGGCCGCCGACACAGACGCGGGCCGTCCGGAACCGGCCGGACCCGAGGACGCGACCGAGCCAGGGGAGGCATTTCGTGGGCGATGACCGCGAGGGGGGCGCCCGGCACCGTCCGGGACGCGCGGTGGCCTACGCAGTCTGCGGGGCCGTTCTGCTGTCCGGATGCGCGTCGATGCCCGACAGCGGGGACCTGCGGGACGTCGAGTCCACGCCGCGGCAGGACACCGCCGTCCGCGTGTTCGCCATGCCGCCCGCCGAGGACGCCGAGCCCAGCGAGATCATGCAGGGTTTCCTCGAGGCCCTGACCAGTGACGAGCCGCAGTACGACACCGCGCGCAAGTACCTGACGGCCGACGCCGCGCGCACCTGGCGGCCGGAGCGGTCGGCCACGGTCCTGGCGAACGGGCCGAGCGTCGTGCCCGACCACCAGCCGGCCGGCCGGGAGGCGCCCGACACGCTGACCTACGTCCTCGCGGGCACCCGGGTCGCCACCGTCGACGCACAGCAGGCCTACGCGCCCGCCGACGGGTCCTACCGCAACCGGGTGCACCTCGCGAAGGACGCCAAGAGCGGGCAGTGGCGCATCGACTCGCTGCCCCAGGGCGTCGTCATGGGCAAGACGGACTTCCAGCGCAACTACACGTCGGTCAGTAAGTACTACTTCGCCTCCAGCACGACGGTCAGGACGACCGGGCAGCCGGTCGCGGTCGCCGACCCGGTGTTCGTCCGCAGCAAGGTGGACCCGATGACCCAGGTGGTCCGGTCCCTGGTGGCCGGGCCCACCAGTTGGCTCAGGCCGGTGGTCAGGTCCAGCTTCCCGACCGGTACGGCGCTGCGGAAGGGCGTGTCGGGGCTCGTCCCGGACGATCAGAACAGGCTGACGGTGCCGCTGAACGCCAAGGCCTCCCGGGTCGGGTCCGCCCGGTGCACGGAGATGGCGACCCAGCTCCTCTTCACCCTGCGGAACCTGACGCCGACGCTGGAGTCGGTCGAGCTGGAGGGGCCCGGCGGCCACCGGCTGTGCGAACTGAACGAGGAGGGGGCCGAGGCGGCCGCCTGGCACGCCTCGGCACAACGCCCCGACAACCTGTACTTCCTCGACGGCAAGCACCGGCTGGTGCGGCTGCCCACCGGCAGCGCCGGCAGCACCGGGACCACCGCCCTGCCGGTGCCCGGCCCGCTGGGCCAGGGCGAGCGGCAGCTGCAATCGATGGCCGTCTCGCGGGACGAGCGCACCGTCGCCGGGATCGGGGCCGACGGCAGGAACCTGTACGTGTCCTCGCTGGAGCCGGACGGTTCGCTCGGGGGCCCGGTGGTCAGCAGCCAGGGAGTGGGCGTGGACGACCGGCTCACCACGCCGAGCTGGGACGCGGGCGGCAACCTGTGGGTGGCCGACCGGGACCCGCGCGATCCCAAGCTGTACGTCGTGGACCAGGGCGTCGGCAAACCCGTCCGGGTCACCGTCCCCGGGCTGCCCGGGCTGATCAGGGACGTGCGGGTGGCCGCCGACGGGGCGCGGGTCGCGCTGGTCGTGGAGAAGGACGGCAAGCAGTCGCTGCTCATCGGCCGGATCGCGCGCGACGAGGACTCCGGGGAGAGCCCCGCGGTCGTCGAACTGCGCCCCGCCGCGCCCGACCTGGAACAGATCACCGCCATGTCCTGGGCGGGGGACAGCCGGCTGGTCGCCGTCGGCCTCGAACAGGGCGGGGTGCACCAGATGCGGTACGTGCAGGTCGACGGCTCCACTCTGGACGGGCCCGCGCCGGCCGCGCTGTCCGGTGTGATGGCGATCGCCGCGTCCGAGGACGAGCGGGTGCCGCTGGTGGCCTACTCGGAGGACGACGGGGTCGTGCGGCTGCCGGCGGGGGCGCAGTGGCAGAAGGTGGACAAGGACGGTACGGCGCCGGTCTACCCGGGCTGACAGGGGCGCCGGGCCCGGGCCGGTCCTGGCCGGCCCGGGTTGTCCACAGGGCGTCGTCCACAGGGGTGGCGGAGCCTCCGGGACCTCGTCACAGTGGACGCATGCGGGGGTGGTGGCGGGACCTCACCGACCTGGTGCTGCCGACCGAGTGCGCGGGCTGCGGGGCACCTCGTACGCCGCTGTGCGCGCGCTGCCGGGCCGTCCTGGAGGCGGCCTCGCCACGCCGGGTGCGGCCGCTGCCGGAGCCGCCCGGGCTGCCCGTGGTGCACGCGGCCGCGCCCTACGGGGGAGCGGTACGGGAGTTGCTCCTCGCCCACAAGGAACGGGGCGCGCTGGCGCTCGCGGGAGTCCTGGGCGCCGCTCTGGCGGACGTCGTGCGCGCGGGTCTCGGACCGGCCGGTCCCCGCGCCGGGCCGTCGGTACGGCGCCGGCCGGGGACCGTGCTGCTCGTGCCCGTGCCCTCCGCCCGCTGGGCCGTGCGGGCACGGGGGCACGATCCGGTGCGGCGGATGGCGCTCGCGGCCGCCGGGGAGCTGCGACGGTCGGGGACACCGGCCCGGGTCGCCGCCGTGCTGCGGCAGCGGCGGGCGGTGGCGGACCAGTCGCGACTCGACGCGCGCGGGCGCCTGGAGAACCTCGCGGGCGCACTGGAGGTCGCGGCGGGCGGGGCGCCGCTGCTGTCCGGAGGCCGGTTGGTGCTCGTCGACGACCTGGTCACGACCGGAGCGAGTCTCGCGGAGGCGGCGCGGGCCCTGCGGGAGGTGGCCGTAATCCACCGCGATGGCGCAACCGCTGTGTACGCGGCCGCAACCCGGGAAGGAAGGGAGGAACGACGGATCGGAGCACGACCGGAGAAGGGGCAATGGGTGCATGGTGCACCGGAAAATGCGGTGCGGAACGCCGCCGGAGAGACGCTCCGGGCAGCCGTGATCGCCGCTCCTCAGGATTCTTTCGGAATAAGCAGGAACTGACCGCGAAGTTGCATCGTTGCAGGTAGTAACGGGGTTAATTCACCTGAACGGAGGTACGCCGCAGTAGAGGGTGACGACATCCGTCCGGGCGAGATATGTTCGGTTGTGAGGAAAGGCGCAGGCCACACCTCTTCAATCGGAATGCCGTGCAGCGGGTTTTCGCATTGACCCGCGCCGGTTGGGTGGAGATCTTGCCCATGGGGGAGGAGGAGGTGGAAGTCACCGAGTCCGAGGTTCCGGTGCTCACCGGGACCTGGTGCAAAAGGGAGATGCTCCGCCGATGGAGCGGAGCGATCCGGGAACGGAGTTCTGCGTGGACATCGTCGTCAAGGGCCGCAAGACCGAGGTGCCCGAGCGGTTCCGCAAGCACGTGGCCGAGAAGCTGAAGCTGGAGAAGATCCAGAAGCTCGATGGCAAGGTGATCAGCCTCGACGTCGAGGTGTCCAAGGAGCCCAACCCTCGTCAGGCCGACCGCTGCGACCGAGTGGAGATCACGCTCCGCTCCCGTGGTCCGGTGATCCGGGCGGAGGCAGCGGCCAGTGACCCCTATGCGGCACTCGATCTGGCGGCGGAGAAACTGGACGCGAGGCTGCGCAAGCAGCACGACAAGCGGTTCTCGCGCCGTGGCGCGCGCCGCATCCCGGCGGCCGAGGTCGCCGACCACGTCCCGGGCGCGGCGACGCTCAACGGCAACGGCATGCCCGTCCATGAGGAAGACACGGACGGAGTGCCGACGAAGAAGATCGGCTCGCTCGAGGTCAAGGGCGAAGGCCCCCTCGTCGTCCGCGAGAAGACCCACGTCGCCTCCCCGATGAGCCTCGACCAGGCCCTCTACGAGATGGAACTGGTCGGCCACGACTTCTACTTGTTCGTCGACTCCGAGACGAAGGAGCCGAGCGTCGTCTACCGGCGACACGCCTACGACTACGGCGTCATCCACCTCAGCACGGACCCGATGGTGGCTGAGGCCCAACCGCCCGCGGCGGGCGGCACGCTGGGTGGCTGATCCACCCGGCACAAGCTGAGCCGGTGCCCCTGGAAGCGCGCGTGCGCCCCCAGGGGCACCGGTGTGCGCCCACTGGGCGCCCCGGTCGTCCCCTCGGTGACGTCCGGGCATGGAATCATGGCCGCACCGGCCCAACCGGTGGGCCGCTGCCTTGGGTTGGCGATGGCACAGGACCACAGGCCACAGCCTTCAGGGGGAGGAACGATGGCGGACACCTTCGGACCGATGCGAGACGCGGACGCCCGCGACGGTGTCATCGGAACGGACCAGGACACGGACGCTCCACGCAAGGAACCGATCAGAGTCCTGGTGGTGGACGACCACGCCCTCTTCCGCCGTGGCCTGGAGATCGTGCTCGCGGCCGAGGAGGACATCCAGGTCGTCGGTGAGGCGGGCGACGGCGCCGAGGCCGTGGACAAGGCCGCGGATCTGCTCCCCGACATCGTGCTGATGGACGTGCGGATGCCCAAGCGCGGCGGGATCGAGGCCTGCACCTCCATCAAGGAGGTCGCTCCCAGCGCGAAGATCATCATGCTGACGATCAGCGACGAGGAGGCCGACCTCTACGAAGCGATCAAGGCGGGCGCGACCGGATATCTCCTCAAGGAGATCTCGACGGACGAGGTGGCCACCGCCATCCGCGCGGTGGCCGACGGCCAGTCGCAGATCAGCCCGTCCATGGCCTCCAAGCTCCTCACCGAGTTCAAGTCGATGATCCAGCGCACCGACGAACGCCGGCTGGTGCCGGCGCCGCGGCTGACCGACCGTGAGCTGGAGGTCCTCAAGCTCGTCGCCACCGGGATGAACAACCGCGACATCGCCAAGCAGCTGTTCATCTCCGAGAACACCGTGAAGAACCACGTGCGCAACATCCTGGAGAAGCTCCAGCTGCACTCCCGGATGGAAGCCGTGGTCTACGCGATGCGGGAGAAGATCCTCGAGATCCGCTAGACGGCCTCAGCCGAGCAGGACGGCGAGCTCCCGGGAGAGGGGCTCACGCAGCTCGGGCGCGTCCACGCGCTCCACCCGGACGTCCTCGCAGCCCACCCAGCTCGCGGCCTCGACCAGCGCCTGGGCCACCGCCGGGACCGCCCTCGCCCCGTCCAGGGTGACCTGCCGGGCCACCAGCGTGCGCCCCTCGCGGGCCGGGTCGACACGGCCGACCAGCCGCCCGCCCGCCAGCACCGGCATCGCGAAGTAGCCGTGGACCCGCTTCTGCTTGGGGACGTAGGCCTCCAGGCGGTGGGTGAAGCCGAAGATCCGCTCCGTGCGCGCACGCTCCCAGATCAGCGAATCGAACGGGGAGAGCAGGGTGGTGCGGTGCCGTCCGCGCGGCGGCGTGGCGAGAGCGGCCGGATCCGCCCAGGCCGGCTTGGACCAGCCCGCCACCTCGACCGGCACCAGACCCGAGTCGGCGATCACCGCGTCGACCTGCTCGCCCTTGAGACGGTGGTAGTCGGCGATGTCCGCGCGCGTGCCGACGCCCAGCGCCTCACCGGCCAGCCGGACCAGACGGCGCACGCACTCGGTGTCGTCCAGCCCGTCGTGCAACAGCGCGTCCGGGATCGCCCGTTCGGCCAGGTCGTACACCCGCTTCCAGCCGCGGCGCTCGACGCACACCACCTCGCCGTACATCAGGGCGCGTTCCACCGCGACCTTGGTGCCGGACCAGTCCCACCAGTCGCTGGTCTTCTTCGCGCCGCCCAGCTCCGTGGCGGTGAGCGGGCCCTCCGCGCGCAGCTGCTTGACGACCTGGTCGTAGACACCCTCGGGCAACTGGTGGTTCCAGTGCGGGCGGTTGCGGTAGGCGCGCCGGCGGAACGCGAAGTGGGGCCACTCCTCGACCGGGAGGATGCACGCGGCGTGCGACCAGTACTCGAAGGCGTGCGGGGCGCCCGCCTCGCCCGTCGCGGGTGCCTTCCAGTAGGCCGCCTCCACGGTCCGGCGGCCGACCGCGCCCAGGCGCGCGTACGGGATCAGTTCGTGCGAACGGGCGAGCACCGAGATGGTGTCGAGCTGCACCGCGCCGAGGTGGCGGAGCACCCCGCGGACTCCGGCGCGCCGGTCGGGCGCGCCGAGGAAGCCCTGGGCCCGCAGGGCGATACGGCGGGCGTCGTCCGCGGTGAGGGAGGTGGCGGGGCGCGGCGGGGTCGTCATGGACCGGACGATAGAGGCCGCCACTGACAACAGGTCGTGAGCTGCGGTTTCGCCGGAGCGCGGTCAGCCGCGGGCGGGCAGGTACGGCGCCGTGGACGGCAGGCCCAGGTCCGAGGGGAGCAGGGAGCCGACCCAGCAGTCACGGCGCACCCCCTTGTTGTTGACGCCCGAGCGCAGGGTGCCCTCGACCGTGAAGCCGGCGCGTTCGGCCACCGCGCGCGATGCCGCGTTGCCGACCTCCGCGCGCCACTCCAGACGGTCGACGGACAGGGTGGTGAAGGCCCAGCGGGCGGCGGCGAGCGTGGCCTCGGTGACGTATCCGCGGCCGCGGTGCTCCCGTACGGCCCAGAACCCGACCTCGCCGACGCCCAGCGCGCGCATCGTGATGCCCAGCATGCCCGTCAGCTCTTCTCCGGGGAGGAAGAGGCCGAAGGTGTACGTCGAGTCGCGGGCCCAGCCGTCGGGCACCATCTGCCCGGTGAAAGCCTCGGCGTGCTCACGCAGGTACGGCGAGGGGAACTGCGAGATCCAGCGCTGCATGACCGGATCCTGCGCGGCCCGGTACACCGCCTCGGTGTCGTCGGGACCGACACTGCGCAGCAGGAGACGGTCGGTGGTGAGCGTGACGGGTTCCATCGGCCGATTCTCAGCGGGCGGCATGCGCCGCGCCAGGGCTTTTCGCCGTGCGTGAGCGGGTGATCACATTTCGCGCAAATCCCTGCCGCGGAGCGGCACTATCGGCGGTGGCCGTCCGTTGTCCAGGGTGAAGCAGCCGTCGCGCCGCCAGGCCTCCCGGCGCAGCCGGGTCCTCGCATACGATGGCCGTTGCTCAGTACGTCACAAGGAAACCCGACCGTCCCAGGCCCGACCGGCAAGGAGACCAGCCCCCGTGTCCGTCCTCTCGAAGATCATGCGTGCAGGCGAAGGCAAGATCCTGCGCAAGCTGCACCGCATCGCGGACCAGGTCAACTCCATCGAAGAGGACTTCGTCGACCTCTCCGACGCCGAGCTGCGTGGCCTCACCGAGGAGTACAAGCAGCGGTACGCCGATGGTGAGAGCCTGGACGACCTCCTCCCGGAGGCGTTCGCCACCGTCCGCGAGGCGGCCAAGCGCGTCCTCGGCCAGCGGCACTACGACGTGCAGCTGATGGGCGGCGCCGCGCTCCACCTCGGCTATGTGGCGGAGATGAAGACCGGTGAGGGCAAGACCCTCGTCGGCACGCTGCCCGCCTACCTGAACGCCCTGTCCGGCGAGGGCGTCCACCTCATCACGGTCAACGACTACCTGGCCGAGCGCGACTCCGAGATGATGGGCCGCGTCCACAAGTTCCTCGGTCTCGAGGTCGGCTGCATCCTCGCCAACATGACGCCGGCCCAGCGCCGCGAGCAGTACGCGTGCGACATCACCTACGGCACGAACAACGAGTTCGGCTTCGACTACCTGCGCGACAACATGGCGTGGTCCCAGGACGAGCTCGTCCAGCGCGGTCACAACTTCGCCATCGTCGACGAGGTCGACTCCATCCTCGTCGACGAGGCCCGTACGCCGCTGATCATCTCCGGCCCGGCCGACCAGGCCACCAAGTGGTACGGCGACTTCGCCAAGCTCGTCATGCGCCTCAAGCGCGGCGAGGCGGGCAACCCGCTCAAGGGCATGGAGGAGACCGGCGACTACGACGTCGACGAGAAGAAGCGCACGGTCGCCATCCACGAGTCCGGTGTCAGCAAGGTCGAGGACTGGCTGGGCATCGACAACCTCTACGAGTCGGTGAACACCCCGCTCGTGGGCTACCTGAACAACGCCATCAAGGCCAAGGAACTCTTCAAGAAGGACAAGGACTACGTCGTCATCGACGGCGAAGTCATGATCGTCGACGAGCACACCGGCCGTATCCTCGCCGGCCGCCGCTACAACGAGGGCATGCACCAGGCGATCGAGGCGAAGGAAGGGGTGGACATCAAGGACGAGAACCAGACGCTCGCCACGATCACCCTGCAGAACTTCTTCCGCCTCTACAACAAGCTCTCCGGCATGACCGGTACGGCGATGACCGAGGCCGCCGAGTTCCACCAGATCTACAAGCTCGGCGTCGTCCCGATCCCGACCAACAAGCCGATGGTCCGCAAGGACCAGTCCGACCTGATCTACCGCACCGAGGTGGCCAAGTTCGAGGCGGTCGTCGACGACATCGCCGAGAAGCACGAGAAGGGCCAGCCGATCCTCGTCGGCACGACGTCCGTCGAGAAGTCGGAGTACCTCTCCCAGCAGCTCAGCAAGCGCGGCATCCAGCACGAGGTGCTGAACGCCAAGCACCACGAGCGTGAGGCGTCGATCGTCGCCCAGGCCGGCCGCCGGGGCGCCGTGACCGTGGCCACCAACATGGCCGGCCGCGGTACGGACATCAAGCTCGGCGGCAACCCCGAGGACCTCGCCGAGGCGGAGCTGCGGCAGCGCGGCCTCGACCCCGAGGAGCACATCGAGGAGTGGGCGCACGCGCTGCCCGCCGCCCTGGAGAAGGCCGAGCAGGCGGTCAGGGCCGAGAAGGAAGAGGTCGAGGACCTCGGCGGCCTGTACGTGCTGGGCACCGAGCGGCACGAGTCGCGCCGTATCGACAACCAGCTGCGCGGCCGTTCCGGCCGTCAGGGCGACCCCGGCGAGTCCCGCTTCTACCTCTCCCTCGGTGACGACCTGATGCGCCTGTTCAAGGCCCAGATGGTCGAGCGCGTGATGTCGATGGCGAACGTGCCGGACGACGTGCCGATCGAGAACAAGATGGTGACGCGCGCGATCGCGTCCGCGCAGTCGCAGGTCGAGCAGCAGAACTTCGAGACCCGTAAGAACGTCCTGAAGTACGACGAGGTGCTCAACCGGCAGCGCGAGGTCATCTACGGCGAGCGCCGCCGCGTCCTGGAGGGCGAGGACCTGCAGGAGCAGATCCAGCACTTCATGGACGACACGATCGACGCGTACGTCGCCGCGGAGACCGCCGAGGGCTTCCCCGAGGACTGGGACCTGGACCGGCTGTGGGGCGCCTTCAAGCAGCTGTACCCGGTGAAGATCACCGTCGAGGAGCTGGAGGACGCGGCGGGTGACCGGGCCGGTCTGACCGCCGAGTTCATCTCCGAGTCCATCAAGGACGACATCCACGATCAGTACGCGTCCCGTGAGACGCAGCTCGGCTCCGAGATCATGCGTGAGCTGGAGCGGCGGGTCGTGCTGTCGGTCCTCGACCGCAAGTGGCGCGAGCACCTCTACGAGATGGACTACCTCCAGGAGGGCATCGGCCTGCGCGCGATGGCGCAGAAGGACCCCCTGGTCGAGTACCAGCGCGAGGGCTTCGACATGTTCACCGCCATGATGGAGGGCATCAAGGAGGAGTCCGTCGGCTACCTGTTCAACCTGGAGGTCCAGGTCGAGCAGCAGGTCGAGGAGGTGCCGGTCGAGGAGGCCGAGCCGGCCGTCGAGGGTGTCCAGGACCATGTGCCGGCCCAGGCGGGCGCGCGTCCGGAGATCCGGGCCAAGGGACTGGACGTTCCGCAGCGGCGGGATCTGCACTTCTCCGCGCCCACCGTGGACGGTGAGGGCGGCATCCTGGAGCGGGACCTCGAGGACGACGAGCCCGTTCGTTCCGAGTCCGACGGGCTGACGCGGGCGGAGCGGCGTCGGCAGGCCAAGGGCGGCGGCCGGCGTCGCAAGAAGTAGTCCTGCCGGGGCTTCAGCCGGTTACTTGGGGCCAGGTTCCTTCGGGAGCCTGGCCCCTTCGGTTTGTGTCCGCGTGTCCGTGTGTCCGTGTAACCGCGTGTCCGCGTGCCTGAGGCCGGGCGGTGTTTCTGCGTGCCCGGCGCCGGAGCTGGGCGCAGGGCGTTTCGCTCACCCGCGCTCGCAGGGTGCCTCCCCCACTCTCGGCTTCGCTTGAGCGGGGGGACCCCCATCGCCCACCCGTGCCGCCCCTGGCGGCGCGCATGCCCGCAGCTGTGCCGGTCGGTGCTCGCGGCCGCGCGGTCGATGTGGTGCGGGTCAGGCGTTCGAGGGTTGTCGGGGCCTGGGGCCGAGTTCCACGGCCGTGCAGCGCCAGCGGTGGTCCGGGCCCTGTTCCAGACGGAAGGCCATGGCGCGCAGGTGGTCGCCGGCGGCGATGCGGGCGAAGACCTCGAGGGCGCCGGCGCGGGGGACGTAGTAGCCGATGTCGCGGACGACGGGACGGGTGCCGCGGGTGCGCAGCGGTCCCCGCTCGGCCAGCAGGGCGAGCTCGTCGTAGGCGCGTCCCGCGGTGTGCCGGAGCATCCAGTGGACGGGCCGCTGGCCGCTGAGGACGGCCAGCAGACGGTCGGCGAAGAGGTCGGTGGGGCGGGGCCCCGCCGCGGCCGCCACGGACGCTGTGGCGGCTCGGTCGCGGACCGGCGTGCGGGGCGGCGCGCCGCCCGGGCGACGGGAGTCGTGGCGGGTCGGAGGGCGGTGGCGCGGGCGGGGCTGAGCGGTGCCGCGGCTCATGACCTTGTTCATGGGTGTCCCCGTTCTGCGGGCCCGGAACGTACCGGGCGGTAACTCGCTGGTGGGGATCTTGTACGGGGGCCGGGGCCGGCATCGCAAGGAACGTGGAGCGCGTGGCGGGGGCCGCGGAGGTTCACTTATCCGAGTGGCGCGGACCCCCGGAAATGCCGGGATCAGGCGGTGCGACCGGGTGAGGTGCGAGGCGCCGCGTGGACGCCGCGGGGGGTGTGGGCGGGGACTCGAAAGGGGACGGGCGCACGTATCCTGAAGGCCCGTCGACGACCAGGAAAGTGCGGCCAGCCATGCGCGTCTACGTCCCCCTGACCCTCCCCGGTCTCGCCGAGGCGCACAAGACGGGTGAGCTGGGGAGCGGCCCCCTCGTCGCCTACGGCGTCACGCCCGCGCTGCGCGAGTGGTACGTCTCCGACGACGTCGAGGAGCTGGAGTACGCGGCGCTCGGCCGGGCCGCGTTTGCCTCGCTGCGGCTGCTGGCGGGCGACTCCGGTGCCGACCGGCGCCGGGTCGTGGTCGCCGTCGACGTGGCCGACGGTGTCGTCACGGCGGACGCCGGCCAGGGGCCCGGACCGGCCGCGCTCGGCGAGGTGACGGTGACCGGCGCCGTGCCGCTGGCCAAGGCGGCCGCGGTGCACGTCGACGCCGGTGACGCGGAGGAGGACGTGGCGGCGGCCGCGGCGGCGCTGGAGGCGGCCGACGGCGGGGACGACGACGCGCAGTTCGTCGTCGACGGGGCCGAGGACCACGAGCTGCTCTGGTACGCCACCCAGGAGATTCCCGGCCTGGTGGACCGGGCCTAGGTGCCCCGCCTTGACTGTCAGTGGGTGCGGGTACGGTCTTTCCATGGGGATGCACGCAAGCGCGCACATCGTCTGGGACTGGAACGGAACCCTCTTCCACGACAATGACGCGATCATCGGGGCGACGAACGCGGCCTTCGCCGAGCTGGGGCTGGCGCCGATCACGCTGGAGCAGTACCGGGCGCTGTACTGCGTGCCGGTGCCGAAGTTCTACGAGCGGCTGCTCGGAAGGCTGCCCACGGACGCCGAGTGGGAGCTGATGGACGGCGTCTTCCACCGGTACTACACGGAGCACCGGGTGCGGTGCGGCCTCACCGAGGGCGCGGCCGAGCTGCTCGCCGGCTGGCGGTCCGACGGCAACAGCCAGTCGCTGCTGAGCATGTACGGCCACGAGGAGCTGGTGCCCCTGGTGCGGGGCCTCGGCATCGAGGCGCACTTCGTGCGGGTGGACGGGCGCACCGGACCGTCCGGCGGCAGCAAGGCCGAGCACATGGTGCGGCACCTGGAGGCGCTGACCGGGGTGCGGGCCGCGCGGACCGTGGTGATCGGCGACGCGGCGGACGACGCGGTGGCCGCGCGGCACGTGGGGGCCCGGGCGGTGCTGTACACCGGCGGGTCGCACAGCAGGGCCAGCCTGGAGGCAGTCGGCGTGCCGGTGGTGGACACGCTGGCCGAGGCGGTCGCGGAGGCGCAGCGAATAGCCGCGTGAGCGCGGCCGGCAGCGCCGGCGCCCCGCGCCCGCGGCCGGGCGGGCCTCACGTCACCGGGGCCTTGGTCCTCAGCACCGTCAGGAACTCCCGCATCCAGGCCGGGTGGTCCGGCCAGGCGCGGGCCGAGACCAGGGTGCCGTCGACCACCGTCTCGGTGTCCTCGAAATGGGCTCCGGCGGCCTGCATGTCGAGTTCCAGGGCGGGATAGGCGGTGACCCTCCGGCCGCTGAGACTGTCGACGGCGGCGGTGAGCAGAGGTCCGTGGCAGATCTGCGCGACCGGCTTGTCCGCGTCGAAGAACGCCTTGAGGATCTTGCGCAGCTCGGGATCGTTGCGCAGGTACTCGGGAGCGCGGCCGCCGGGGATCACGAGGGCCGCGTACTGGCCGGGGTCGACCTCGGCGAAGGCCAGGTCGGCGGGCCAGGTGTAACCGGGTTTCTCGGTGTAGGTGTCGAAGCCGGGCTCGAAGTCGTGGACCACGAAGCGGAGCGTCTTGCGGGTGGGAGCCGCGATGTGGACGTCGTAGCCTTCCTCGCGCAGGCGCTGGTACGGGTAGAGGACCTCCAGGGACTCCGCGGCGTCGCCGGTGATGATGAGGATCTTCGCGGGCATGTCGGCTCCTCCTGGGCGGGCACGGCCCCCCTGCACGGGGACGGGCGCTGTCCTGGGCAAGGTGCCCGTACCCGGCGCGCTTGCCAAGAGGGCCCGTCGCTTTCAGGGTGCGGCCCACCGCACCCCGACGCGACCCGGTACCCCCGCCCGGCGGTCTCGCGGCCCGGTGCCCGCACCGCGCCCGTGGCCGGATACGCCACTCGCCGTCGCCCCACCCCTGTGCAGAACGTCAAACTTCACCCCCCGGTTTTGTACACATACGGCTCATGACGACCCCCGGGTGAGGAGCGATAGCCTTGTGGCGTGATCAGCGCGATAGCTCGCGGGGGCAATGCCGCCCCTGCCCCGCGCCCGGGTTGCACGGAGCACCTCCGTGACCGGGCGGCGGTCGCTGGTCCTCGCGGGCGGGCCGGGGGCGCCGAAGCCCCCGGGATGCCGAGGACGGCCCAGGAGCCGGCGGCGCCGAGACCGGCGTCACATCCGGCGGGCGTGTCGAAAATGGCCGAATACCCCCCGCTCTTCTCACCTCGCGGCATAGCGTCGGATCGGACCGGACATCCCGGGCCGTGGCGTCGAGCCGGAGGGAAAGAGACCGTATTTCCTTCTACGTCACGCAACGGCGCGCGACAGGAGCCAGAGGACAATGCAGACCAAGCTGGACGAAGCCAAGGCCGAGCTGCTCGAACGAGCGGCCCGGGTAGCTGAGAACAGCCCGGTCGGGGGGCACCTACCGACCGGGACGACGGCGACGGGCAAGGGCACGGCCGGCACCCCCGACAGCGAGGCCGCGCACGCGTTCCTCCAGCGCTACTACCTGCACACCGCCCCGGAGGACCTGTCCGTCCGCGATCCGGACGACGTCTTCGGCGCCGCGGTGTCGCACCACCGGCTCGCCGAGAACCGGCCGCAGGGCACCGCCAACGTCCGCGTGCACACCCCGACGGTGGAGGAGAACGGCTGGACCTGCAGCCACACCGTCGTGGAGGTCGTCACCGACGACATGCCCTTCCTCGTCGACTCGGTCACCAACGAGCTGACCCGGCAGGGCCGCGGCATCCACGTCGTCATCCACCCGCAGTTCGTCGTCCGGCGCGACGTCACCGGCAAGCTGATCGAGGTCCTGCCGACCGCGCCCACCGGCGACCTCCCGCACGACGCGCACATCGAGTCCTGGATCCACGTCGAGATCGACCGGGAGACCGACCGCGCCGACCTGAAGCAGATCACCGCCGACCTGCTGCGCGTCCTGTCCGACGTCCGGGAGGCCGTCGAGGACTGGGAGAAGATGCGCGACGCGGCAGGCCGGATCGCCGACGGCCTGGAGAGCGAGCCGCTGCCGGGCGACCTGCCGCCCGCCGAGGCCGAGGAGGCCCGCGAGCTGCTGCGCTGGCTCTCCGCCGACCACTTCACCTTCCTCGGGTACCGCGAGTACGAGCTGCGCGGCGACGACTGCCTGGCCGCCGTGCCCGGCACCGGTCTCGGCATACTGCGCGCTGACCCGCACCACTCCGAGGACGACCAGCACCCCGTCAGCCCCTCCTTCGAGCGGCTGCCCGCCGACGCCCGCGCCAAGGCCCGCGAGCACAAGCTGCTCGTGCTGACCAAGGCCAACAGCCGCGCCACCGTGCACCGGCCGTCGTACCTGGACTACATCGGCGTCAAGAAGTTCGACGCGGACGGCAACGTCGTCGGCGAGCGCCGTTTCCTCGGCCTGTTCTCGTCCGCCGCCTACACCGAGTCGGTCCGCCGGGTCCCGGTCATCCGGCGCAAGGTCGACGAGGTCCTGCAGCGCGCCGGCTTCTCGCCGGAGAGCCACGACGGCCGCGACCTGCTCCAGATCCTGGAGACCTACCCGCGCGACGAGCTGTTCCAGACCCCGGTCGCCGAGCTGCAGTCCATCGCGACGAGCGTCCTGTACCTGCAGGAGCGCCGCCGGCTGCGGCTGTACCTGCGGCAGGACGAGTACGGCCGCTACTACTCCGCCCTGGTCTACCTCCCGCGCGACCGCTACACCACCGGCGTCCGGCTGCGGATCATCGACATCCTGAAGGAGGAGCTCGGCGGCATCAGCGTCGACTTCACCGCCTGGAACACCGAGTCGATCCTGTCCCGGCTGCACTTCGTCGTCCGGGTCCCGGCCGGCACCGAGCTGCCCCAGCTCTCGGACGCGGACAAGGAGCGCATCGAGGCCCGGCTGGTCGAGGCCGCACGCTCCTGGGCCGACGCGTTCGCCGAGGCGCTCAACGCCGAGCTGGGCGAGGAGCACGCCGCCGAACTGCTGCGCCGCTACAACAACGCCTTCACCGAGGGCTACAAGGCCGACCACAGCCCGCGCGCGGCCGTCGCCGACCTGGTCCACCTGGAGCGGCTCAGCGAGGAGAAGGGCCACAACTTCTCCCTCAGCCTGTACGAGCCGGTCGGCGCCGCCCCCGACGAGCGCCGCTTCAAGATCTACCGCAAGGGTGACTCGGTCTCCCTGTCCGCGGTCCTGCCGGTGCTCCAGCGGCTCGGCGTGGAGGTCGTGGACGAGCGGCCGTACGAGCTGCGCTGCGCGGACCGCACCACCGCCTGGATCTATGACTTCGGCCTGCGCATGCCGAAGTCGCCGACCGGTACCGACCACTTCGGTGACGACGCCCGCGAGCGCGTCCAGGAGGCCTTCGCCGCCACCTGGACCGGCAAGGCGGAGAACGACGGCTTCAACGCCCTCGTGCTGAGCGCCGGGCTGACCTGGCGGCAGGCCATGGTGCTGCGCGCGTACGCGAAGTACCTGCGGCAGGCCGGCTCCACCTTCAGCCAGGACTACATGGAGGACACCCTCCGCGACAACGTCCACACCACCCGGCTGCTCGTCTCCCTCTTCGAGGCGCGGATGTCCCCGGACCGGCAGAAGGCCGGTTCGGAGATCACCGACGCCCTGCTGGAGGAGCTGGACGCGGCCCTGGATCAGGTGGCGAGCCTCGACGAGGACCGCATCCTGCGTTCCTTCCTGACCGTCATCAAGGCCACCCTGCGCACGAACTTCTTCCAGGAGGCGCGGAGCGGGGAGCCGCACGACTACGTCTCCATGAAGTTCGACCCGCAGGCCATCCCGGACCTGCCCGCGCCGCGCCCGGCCTACGAGATCTGGGTGTACTCGCCGCGGGTGGAGGGCGTGCACCTGCGCTTCGGCAAGGTCGCCCGAGGTGGCCTGCGCTGGTCCGACCGCCGTGAGGACTTCCGCACCGAGATCCTCGGCCTGGTCAAGGCGCAGATGGTGAAGAACACCGTCATCGTGCCGGTCGGCGCCAAGGGCGGCTTCGTCGCCAAGCAGCTCCCGGACCCGAGCGTGGACCGGGACGCGTGGCTGGCCGAGGGCATCGCCAGCTACAAGACGTTCATCTCGGCGCTCCTCGACATCACCGACAACATGGTGGCCGGCGAGGTCGTCCCGCCGCAGGACGTCGTGCGGCACGACGGCGACGACACCTACCTGGTGGTCGCGGCCGACAAGGGCACGGCGACCTTCTCGGACATCGCCAACGAGGTCGCCGAGAAGTACCACTTCTGGCTCGGCGACGCCTTCGCCTCCGGCGGCTCGGCCGGTTACGACCACAAGGGCATGGGCATCACCGCGCGCGGTGCCTGGGAGTCCGTGAAGCGGCACTTCCGCGAGCTGGGCGTGGACACGCAGAGCGAGGACTTCACGGTCGTCGGCATCGGCGACATGTCCGGTGACGTGTTCGGCAACGGCATGCTGCTCTCCGAGCACATCCGCCTGATCGCCGCCTTCGACCACCGGCACATCTTCATCGACCCGAACCCGGACACGGCCGCCTCCTACGCCGAGCGCCGCCGCCTGTTCGACCTGCCCCGCTCGAGCTGGGCCGACTACAACACCGAGCTGCTGTCGGCGGGCGGCGGGATCTTCCCGCGCACCGCGAAGGCGATCACGCTCAACGCGCACATCCGGCAGGCCCTGGGCATCGAGGAGAAGATCTCCAAGATGACGCCGGCCGACCTGATGAAGGCGATCCTGCACAGCCCGGTGGACCTGCTGTGGAACGGCGGCATCGGCACGTACGTGAAGTCGTCGGCGGAGTCGAACGCCGACGTCGGCGACAAGGCCAACGACGCCATCCGCGTCGACGGCAGCGACCTGCGGGTCAAGGTCGTCGGCGAGGGCGGCAACCTGGG
Source organism: Streptomyces sp. NPDC002386 (assembly GCF_053593175.1). NCBI lineage: Bacteria > Bacillati > Actinomycetota > Actinomycetes > Kitasatosporales > Streptomycetaceae > Streptomyces > Streptomyces sp. NPDC002386. The sequence continues at coordinate 891,304 of NZ_JBSFBX010000001.1, read as the reverse complement.
CCTGACCCAGCTCGGCCGCATCGAGTTCGCGCTGCACGGCGGCCGGATCAACACCGACGCGATCGACAACAGCGCCGGCGTGGACACCTCCGACCACGAGGTGAACATCAAGATCCTGCTCAACGGGCTGGTCACGGACGGCGACATGACCGTCAAGCAGCGCAACAAGCTACTCGCCGAGATGACCGACGAGGTCGGCAGCCTGGTGCTGCGCAACAACTACGCGCAGAACACGGCGATCGCCAACGCCCTCGCCCAGTCCAAGGACATGCTGCACGCGCAGCAGCGGTTCATCCGCCACATGGTCCGCGAGGGCCACCTCGACCGGGCGCTGGAGTTCCTGCCCACCGACCGCCAGATCCGCGAACGCCTCACCCAGGGTCAGGGCCTCACCGGCCCGGAGACGGCCGTGCTGCTGGCGTACACGAAGATCACGGTCGCCGAGGAGCTGCTGCACACCTCGCTGCCGGATGACCCGTACCTGCGCACCCTGCTGCACGCCTACTTCCCGACGGCGCTGCGCGAGCGGTTCCCGGACGGCATCGACGGCCACCCGCTGCACCGCGAGATCACCACCACCGTGCTGGTCAACGACACGGTCAACACGGGCGGTACGACGTATCTGCACCGGCTGCGCGAGGAGACCGGGGCCTCGCTGGAGGAGATCGTCCGCGCCCAGACCGCGGCCCGCGCGATCTTCTGCTCGGCGCCGGTGTGGGACGCGGTGGAGGAGCTGGACAACAAGGTCGAGGCCGCCGTCCAGACCCGCATCCGGCTGCACTCGCGCCGCCTGGTGGAGCGCGGCACCCGCTGGCTGCTCAACAACCGGCCGCAGCCGCTGCAGCTCGCCGAGACGGTGGACTTCTTCGCCGAGCGGGTCGAGCAGGTCTGGCAGCAGCTCCCGAAGCTGGTGCGGGGCGCGGACCAGGAGTGGTACCAGCACGTGTTCGACGAGCTGTCCGCCGCCGGTGTCCCGGACGAGCTGGCCACCCGCGTGGCCGGGTTCTCCTCCGCCTTCCCGGCGCTCGACATCGTCTCGGTGGCCGACCGTATGGGCAAGGAGCCGCTGGACGTCGCGGAGGTGTACTACGACCTCGGCGACCGGCTCGGCATCACCCAACTCATGGACCGCATCATCGAGCTGCCCCGCAACGACCGCTGGCAGTCCATGGCCCGCGCGGCGATCCGCGAGGACCTGTACGCGGCACACGCCGCGCTGACCGCCGACGTCCTGGCCGTCGGCGACGGCACCTCAACGCCGGAGCAGCGCTTCGAGCTGTGGGAGCAGAAGAACGCCGCCCTGCTCGCCCGCGCGCGCACCACCCTGGTGGAGATCCGCGGTTCCGACGAGTTCGACCTCGCCAACCTGTCGGTGGCGATGCGGACGATGCGGACGCTGCTGCGCTCGCACTCGTAGTCAGGCGGCGGCCGTACGGCCGCAGCGGGCGCCCCGGGCCGGTAGAGGCCCGGGGCGCCCGCTTTCCGCCCCTCGGCCGAATGCGTAGGTTTCGGGCGTTCAGGACATTTCCGATAGGGTCTGGGACTGTGACAGCGACCTCACCGAGAAACGCCCGGCTGCGGTCGCGCGGGTTGCGGGCCGCGCCGAACGGCGCCGCACGGACCGGGCGGGCGCTGCCACCGGTCCTCGCCGCGCTCGTGCTGGTCCTGATGCTCCTGGTGATCGTCCGTCTGCCCTGGGCGGGCGATCTCGGCATGCACGCGGCGACCGTGCAACGGCTGCGGCACAGCCCGCTGCACCCGGGGAACCCGCTGGTCGACGCCGACACGCCCAGCCCGTACTACTCGCCCTGGATGCTGCTGCTGGGCTGTCTCGCCCGGGTGACCGGCCTGTCGGTGTTCAACGTGCTGCGGGTCGGCGCGCTCGTCGGACTGGGGCTGCTGGCCACCGGGGTGTGGCGCTACGTCCGTACCCTCAGCGCGCACCGCGCGGCGCCCGCCCTGGCGTTCCTGTGCCTGGTCCTGCTGTGGGGTCCGCTCCTGTTCAACTGGAGCGGCTTCCTCGGGCTCAACTCCCTCGCGCTGACGGTGGCGTACCCGAGCGTCCTCGCCCTCGGGCTGTCGTTCCACTTCTGGGCGTGGCTCACCCGGGCGCTGCGCGCCGGGGCCGGCTGGGGCGGGTGGCTCGGCCTGGGCGCGCTCTGGGCGCTGATCCTGCTGTGCCACCAGTTCACCGGGGTGGTGGCGTCCCTCGGGGCGCTGGCCACGGTGATCGCCGCACGGCCGGGCCGCGCCGGGCTGCCCCGGCTCGGCGCGGCGGTCGCCCTCGGCCTGGTGCTGCTGTGGGCATGGCCGTACTACGACTTCTTCGCGCTGTTCTCCGCGGGCACCGGTCTGGAGGCGATCCACCGGTCGCTGTACGGGCACCTGGCCGGGCGGTTCGGGCTGGTCCTGCTCGGGGTGGCGGCCCTCGGGGCGCGGTGGCGCCGGGACCGCCGCGATCCCCTGGTGCTGTTCTTCGCGCTCGGCGCGCTGGTGTTCGCGGCGGGCGGCCTGACCGGGCACTACTCGTGGGGACGGGCGCTGCCCGCCGCGCTGATCCCGGCCCAGCTCGCGGCCGCGCTGGAAGCGGTGTCGGCGGGGCGGCGGGCGGTGCGGGCCGGGTGGGCCGGTGCGCTGGGCGCCGCGCTGCTGGTGGGGGCGTGGACGCAGGTGGGGACGCTCGGGTACGTGGCCGGCCGGGACGCGCTGCCGGGCCCGGTCGCGGCGAGGTACCGGACGCCCTGGGCCGGATACCACTGGGTCACGCCCTGGGTGCGGTACGGGGACGTGGTGATGGCGCGCACGACGGCCTCGCGGCAGCTTCCGGCGTACGGCGCGTACACCGTGGCTCCCGGCTATCCGGATGTGTTCCTGCCGTCGGCGGGGGCGCGGGAGGCCGCCGAGCGGCGGTACTTCTCGACGGGGACGGCTGCCTCCGTACGGCGGGGTGTGCTGCGGGAGTACGGCGTGCGGTGGGTGGTCGGAGTCCGGGGGGACGCCGAGCCGTGGCTGCGGAGGGTCGCCGGCGGGCCCGGGGGACAGGTGTTGTACGAGGTGCCGCGGTGAGCGGTGTCGTCCGGGTGCGCGGTGCCGGTGGCCGGGCGGGGGGGGTGCCGCTTGCCCCGCCCGCGGGGCGCGGGCGGGGGCATCGCGTCGGCTACCGCATGAGGCTCGCCGCCAAGCGGGCCGCGTTGCGGAGTCTGGGGTGGGCGAGCCTGCGGGTCAGGGGGCGGATCACGTGGGCCGTCAGGGACCGCGGGCGCCAGCGGATCTGCAGGCGGCCGGGGTTGCGGCCCTCGGGTTCGATGGTCAGTTCGTGGGCCGTGAGACCGGCACGGTGGTCGACCCGGGCCCGCGCCGAGGGGAAGTCCAGGGGCGCCAGGAGCAGGCCCGAGTTGGCCAGCCCCTGTTGTGACAGGCGGAGCAGCGGGTGGCGTACGCCGTCGAAGCCCTGTACGGGCAGCGGTGCCGTCGCCAGGTCCAGCCGGGCCCGGCCCTCGAAGACACCCGGACGCACCGGGTCGAGCCGGAACGGGACCGTCAGACGGCGCCGGCCGGGGCTCAGCACCAGGCTCGCGCGCTGCGGTCCCACCGGGAGCCGCAGGCCGGGGTCGAACGTGCGGATGGTGAGGTCGAGACAGGCGCCGGGGCCCCGGGTCAGCTCGGTGATCTCGTGGCGGAACTGGGCGCTGGTGAACGGCCTGGTGTCCAGCTCCAGGTCGGAGACGTCCAGTTCGCGGCGGCCCCGGTCGGTCGCGGGGAGCGTGCCGCCCCAGTAGGTGCCGCCGGAGGCGTCGGCGGTGACCTGCCGCGGGGCCACGTTGTGGCCGAGGCCGCGCGCCGCGAGCCGGACGTCGGACAGCCGGCCGGCGCGCAGCAGCTCGAGCACCACCCGTTCCGGGCGGGGCAGGCGGACGAAGGCGCCGTCCGCGAGCGTGTCCAGATACGGGTTCATGATCTCCGCGAACTCCCCGAGCCACGCGTCGTCCCGGTACGGCAGGTCGCCCGCGTACATCCGGAAGTCGTGCTTGAGGAACTTGTAGTCCTTGTCCTCGCGGAGCACCGCGTGCCCGCTCTCCACGAGGAAGTCGTCGATCAGGCGCTGGACGTGCACCCGGTCGCGGACGTTGGAGATCTTGTGACGCTGGTTGGAGATGGACGCCGCCGCCTGCGCGGCGAACGGCTCGATGTACCAGACGTACACCGGGTCCGGGATGATCGTGAACGCCTTGGCCAGGCAGTAGGCCTGGGCCGAGAACAGCTGGTCCTCGTAGTGGATGCCCTCGGGGAAGCGGAGCCCGTGGCGGTCCAGGAACGCCCGGGAGTACATCTTGCTCGTCGACAGGTGCTCGAACAGCAGCCGCGGGTCGGCCTCGATGCCGTCCAGCGTGCGGCGTTCGGCGACCAGGTGCGGCATCCAGGTCGAGCGGCGCCCGTTGTCCACCCGTACCCGCCGCACCGCGCCCATGGCGAAGTCCACCTCGCGCTCGCGGTGCGCGGCGAGCAGCGACTCAACGGCGCGGGGCGGGAGTTCGTCGTCGCTGTCCAGGAACATCAGGTACGGCGCCCGGGCGATCTCGATGGCCCGGTTGCGCGGCGCGCTGCAACCGCCGCTGTTCCGCGGCAGGCGGAGGTAGCGGATGCGGTGGTCCCGCGCGGCCAGCTCCCGTGCCACGGCGGGCGTGTCGTCGGTGGAGTGGTCGTCGCTGATGACGATCTCGATGTTGGCGTGGGTCTGGGCGCGCAGGGAGGCGACCGCGCGGGGGAGACGGGCCGCGTCGTTGAAGACGATGACGGTGACCGTGACGTCGGGGAGCGTCATGCGCCGGCCTCCTCGGGGCTGGGGGCGGGGGTTCGTCTCTCCAGTGGGATCACCGGGGGCAGCGCCTCCTCGGGTTCGCCGAGGAAGACCCGCCGTACGACCCGCTCGGCGGCGTGTCCGTCGTCGTACTCGCAGAACCGGCGCCGGAAGGCGGCCCGCGCCTTCGCCGCGCTCTCGTCGCGCCAGGCGCCCGAGGTGAGGATCTCGGTCAGCTCCTCCTGGGTGCGGGCGACCTGGCCCGGGTGGTCCGCCATCAGGTCGAAGTAGACGCCCCGGGTGGTGCGGTACGTCTCCCAGTCGTCGGCGTGGATCACGATCGGCCGGTCCAGGTTGGCGTAGTCGAACATGATCGACGAGTAGTCCGTGACCAGTGCGTCGGCGGCCAGGCACAGCTCCTCGACCGGGTCGTAGGAGGAGACGTCGATGATCCGGCCGGACCGGCGCAGCCCGGTGAGCGGGGAGGCGGCGCCGCCGTAGAAGTAGTGCGCGCGGACCAGCAGGACCGTGTCGTCGCCGAGCCGGTCGGCCAGGGCGGCGAGGTCGAGCCGGGGGGTGAAGCCGGCCTCGTAGTCGCGGTGGGTGGGGGCGTAGAGGACGGCGGTCGCGCCGGGGGCGATACCGAGCCGCTCGCGGGCGGCGCGGACCTCGGCGGCCCCGCTCGTGTAGAAGACGTCGTTGCGCGGATAGCCGTGGTCCAGCGAGGTGTAGCGGGCCGGGTACGCGCGCTCCCACATTCGGGTGGAGTGGCTGTTGGCGCTGACGCTGTAGTCCCACTTGTCGACGCGGGCCAGCAGGGCGGCGAAGTCCAGGCCCTTGGCGGCGGCCGGGTGGTCGCGCTGGTCCAGGCCCATGCGCTTGAGCGGGGTGCCGTGGTGGGTCTGGAGATGGATCGCCTCGGGACGCTTGACCACCGCGTTGGGGAAGTTGACGTTGTTCGTCAGGTACTTGGCGGTGGCCAGCGTCTCCCAGTAGCGGCGGGTGCCGGGGACCACGTGGTCGGTGCCGGGCGGCAGCAGGGCCGCGTTCTCCTTGTTCACCACCCACACCCGGCGGACGTGCGGAGCGAGTTCGGCGAGCCGGGCGGCGATCGCGGCCGGGTTGCAGGCGACCCCGCGCTCCCAGTAGGCGGCGAACACGGCCAGTTCCGGGTCGACCGGGCGGTTCAGCGCCCTGCGGTACTGCTGCTCGCGGAGTCTCGTGCCCAGCTGCCGCTTGCGGTCGCGTACCGTCTTCCGGGCCGCGCGCCGGGTGCGGTTGGCGGCCTGGAAGGCGCGGTACCGCGTGTACGCGCCGTCCTCCAGCAGCGTGTGCCGGACGCCCTCCAGGCCCGCCGGGCGGCGGTGGTTCTCGGGGCGCCAGCGGACCGCGGCCAGCGAGGCCCGGCGGAAGAACTCGCGGGCCACCGGCTCGGGCAGGTCCTCCCGGGCGAAGGTGCGCAGCAGGTCGCGGACCATCAGGTCGTACAGCACCGCGCGGGCCGCGCGACGGTCCCGGGTGAGCGGGAGCAGGGACTCGTAGCGGTCGATGAGCGCGTACCGGTCCTCGGGGGCGAGGGGCGGCAGACTCTCGGGGCGCAGCCGGCGGTCGTCGTACGCGACCTGGTTCAGGCAGGCGACGCGGCCGGCGCGCAGCAGGGCCGCGAGGGCCGCGTACGGCTCGTCGTCCCCTGTGAGCAGGTCCTGGTGCGCCCGCCAGAACCCGGCGCGCAGGGCGCGGGTGCCGAGCAGCGGGGCGAGGCGGAGCAGGTCGGCCGCGTCGTCCAGGGCCAGATCGGCGCGGCCGGCGGCGGCGAGGTGGCGGCCGCCGGCGGACGGGGCCGCGGCGGTCCGCCAGGTGGTGGTGACGTGGTCGAAGAGGAGTACGTCGACCGTGTCGTCCAGCTCCGCGGCGCGCTCGGCGACCATCCGGGACGCCCCGGCGGGCAGACCGTCCTTGGCGTGCACGAAGTGCAGCCAGCGGCCGGACGCGCGGGCCGCCCCGGCCGCCCGGGCCGCCCCGTCACCGGTGCCCTCCGGCAGCGGCACCACGACCGTCTCCGGGGCGTACTCCTCGGCCGTCTCCCGGGCCCAGTCGCCGACCGCCGCGACGATCACCTCGATGTCCGGGAGTGGACGGGTCTCCAGCGCGGCCAGCAGCTCCGTCAGATGCCCCTGGGTGTTCGGCCCGTGGACGATGACGCTGAGGTGAGGCATCGCGGAGGCTCCTTGGCTCGCCGTCTCTGTGGGCACCTTTCATAACATACTGTCACTAGCTGTATGAAAAGGATAACCACGCCCGGGGCAAGAGCGGCCGCGGAGCGCGGGCCCACAGGAAGAACGAGCCTCCGGCGGCCGGGTTGCGGCCTTACGGCGTCGCGGCGGGCGCCTTGGGCGCCGCCTTCTTCGCCGGCTTCCGGGCCGGCTTGTCGCTCTTGTCGCCGGTGAAGGCCTCGTACTCCTTGAGGACGTCCTCCGTGGCGCCGTCCATTCGCAGCTCACCGCGCTCCAGCCACAGCACCCGCTCGCAGGTGTCCCGGATCGACTTGTTGTTGTGGCTGACCAGGAAGACCGTGCCCGCGTGCTTGCGCAGCTCGCGGATGCGGGCTTCGGAGCGCTTCTGGAAGGAGCGGTCGCCGGTCGCCAGGGCCTCGTCGATCAGCAGGACGTCGTGGTCCTTGGCGGCGGCGATGGAGAAGCGCAGCCGGGCCGCCATGCCGGAGGAATAGGTCCGCATCGGAAGGGTGATGAAGTCGCCCTTCTCGTTGATCCCGGAGAATTCGACGATCTCCTGGTAGCGCTGCCTGACCTCCTCCCGGGACATGCCCATGGCCAGTCCGCCGAGGTGGACGTTGCGCTCGCCGGTCAGGTCGTTCATCAGCGCCGCGTTGACGCCGAGGAGCGAGGGCTGTCCGTCGGTGTAGATGTGCCCGTTCTCCACGGGCAGCAGGCCGGCGACCGCCTTCAGCAGCGTCGACTTGCCGGAGCCGTTGGTGCCGATGAGGCCGATCGCCTCACCCTTGTAGGCGACGAACGACACCTTCTTGACCGCGTGCACCTTGCGCACGCCCGCCGCCTTCTCGGTCTGCCGCCGCCGCATGATGCGGTTGAGGGCGGCGGTCGCCGTGCCGCGCCCCGCGCCGGTGCCGTTGACCCGGTAGACGATGTCGACCCGGTCGGCGACGACGGTGGGGATCTGCTCGCTGGTGGTCCCGGTCTGCTCAGCCACGGCCGTAGGTCTCCTCAGCCTTCCAGAAGTAGATGAAGCCGCCGACCCCGGCGAGCAGGGCCCAGCCCGTCGCGACCGCCCACACGTGCGGCGGCAGGGTGTGGAAGCTGTCGATCAGCGCGAACCGCATCAGGTCGATGTAGACGGCGGCCGGGTTCAGCTCCAGCAGCAGCTTGACGACGTGCGGCAGGTGATCGTTCTTGTCGATCTTGTCGATGCTCCACATCACGCCGGACACGTACATCCAGGTCCGCAGCACGAACGGCATGAGCTGCGCGATGTCGGGGGTCTTCGCGCCCAGGCGGGCCACGGCCATCGACACGCCGGCGTTGAAGGTGAACTGGAGCACCAGGGCGGGGAGCGCGAGCACCCAGGAGGCGGCGACCGGGACGCCGAAGCAGAGCAGGATGACGACCAGCGCGGCCATCGAGAACAGCAGCTGCTGCAGCTGCTGGAGCGCGAAGGAGATCGGCAGCGCGGCGCGCGGGAAGTGCAGGGCGCGTACCAGGCCGAGGTTGCCCGCGATGGCCCGGGTGCCCGCCATGATCGAGCTCTGCGTGAACGTCCAGATGAACACGCCCGTGACCAGGAACGGCACGTAGTCGGGCACGTTGTGCTTGGTGCCGAGCAGTACGCCGAAGATGAAGTAGTAGACCGCCGCGTTCAGCAGCGGGGTCATGACCTGCCAGACCTGGCCGAGCTTCGCCTGGCTGTACTGGGCGGTGAGCTTGGCGGTGGCGAAGGCGGTGATGAAGTGGCGGCGCGCCCACAGCTGGCGTACGTACACCGGCAGGGAGGGGCGGGCGCCGCTGACCGACAGGCCGTGCCGGGCGGCGAGCGCCGCGAGATCGTCCTCGGCCGGGACCTGGGTCGGGGGCGGTGTGTGGAGGACCTGACTCACATCCGCTGCTTTCGCTCGGGGGAGGGGGGTGCGTCCGGCGGTCGCCGGGCCTGGGTGGTCCCCGTCCGTCGTCCGCCGTTTCCTTACGCTTCTCTTCACGTTCTCTTACGTCGGGACGGGACCGTATCGTCGCAACGTGAGAGTAGAACCATCGAACGTCGGAACGCAACCGTTTCGTCGTAACGCCCTATGCTGGTCCGTATGACGACGAACGCCGACGAGACCCCGAAGCGTCCGCGCCGCCGGGCCCCCGCCGGGGCCGCCGTGCTCCGGGAGGACGTGACCGAGGCCATCCGGGCGGCCGTCTTCGAGGAGCTGGCGGCCGTCGGGTACGCCAGGATGTCCATCGAGGGGATCGCGCGGCGCGCGGGCGTCGGCAAGACGGCGGTGTACCGCAGGTGGCGTTCCAAGCTGCACCTGGTGCTGGACGTGGTCTCGGCGCTGGCCGTGCTGGGACTCCCGGTCCCGGACACCGGCTCGCTGGAGGGCGACCTCCGCCTGCTCTACGGCATCACGTCCCGTGCCCTGCGCCACCCCGTGGCCTCGCAGATCATCCCGGACCTCCAGGCGGAGGCGGCCCGCAGTCCGGAGATCGCCGAGGCGCTGCAGAAGGCGGTGCGGGACGGCCAGGACTCGGTGGCCAGCAAGATCGTGGCCGCGGCGGAGCGGCGCGGGGAGGTGCGGTCCGGAGTGGACACCGACCTCGCCCTGGACCTGATCTCCGGGCCCCTCTACTGGCGCTCGGTGGTCATCCGTTCCCCCAGGCTCCCGAAGAACTACCTGGACACCCTGGCCCGCGCCACCGCGGCGGCCCTCGCCGCACTGTGACGGGGCCGCCGGGCGACGGCCGGACGTACGGGGCCGAGGAGGCCGGCGGGCGCCGGAACCCCGGGCGCACAGCAGCGTTCTAGGAGCGCGCCGCCTCCGGGTGCAGGTGCGTCCAGCCCTCCCAGGCCGAGGCGATCATGTCCTGGACGTCGCGCTTGGCCCGCCAGCCCAGTTCGGTGCCGATGCGGTCGGCGGAGCCCACCACGCGGGCCGGGTCGCCGGGGCGGCGGACGGTGACGGTCGGGGGGCGGTCGTAGCCGGTGACCGCGTTGACGCGGTCGATCACCTCCCGGACGGACACGCCCTCCCCGCGGCCGATGTTGAGGGTCAGGTCGCGGCCCGGGTCGGAGCGCAGGGCGCGGGCGACCGTCACATGGGCCTCGGCCAGGTCGGACACGTGGATGTAGTCGCGGACGCAGGTGCCGTCGGGGGTCGGGTAGTCGTCGCCGAAGATCCGCGGGGGCGCGCCCTCGGTGAGCTTCTCGAAGATCATGGGGACGAGGTTGGAGACGCTCGCGTCGGCCAGGGCGGGGGCGGCCGCGCCCGCCACGTTGAAGTAGCGCAGGGAGGCGGTCGCGAGACCGGTGGCCCGTCCCGTCGCGCGGACCAGCCACTCGCCGGCGAGCTTGGTCTCGCCGTAGGGGGAGAGCGGGAGGCAGGGGGTCTCCTCCGTGACCAGGTCCACGTCCGGCATGCCGTACACCGCGGCGGACGACGAGAACACGAAGGCCGCCACCTCGGCCGCGACCGCCGCCTCCAGCAGGACGCGCAGGCCCTCCACGTTCTCCCGGTAGTACCGCAGCGGGTGCTCCACCGACTCGCCCACCTGCTTCTTGGCCGCCAGGTGGACGACGCCGGTGACCTCGTGCGCGGCGAGCGTACGGGCCACGGTCCCGCCGTCCAGGATCGAACCCCGTACCAGGGGTACGTCGTCCGGCACGCGCTCCGCCATCCCGGTGGACAGGTCGTCGTAGACCACCGTCCGCTCGCCCGCCTCGGCCATCGCGCGGACGACGTGCGCCCCGATGTAACCGGCGCCGCCGGTGATCAGCCAGGTCATTGCGGCCGTCCCCTCGTCAGTGGCCGGCCGGTGGCGGCCGGCGGCTCTTGGTCCCGTGGTGGTCAGTGAAGCAGGCGGCGCAGCCGGTTGCGGGCCACCGCCATGACTCCGTGTGCGCCGGTCGCCACGCGCAGTGCCAGGGCGCCGGAGTGGGTGGCGTACGGCTGGACCAGCAGCACGCCGTGCCGGGCGCTCGGGACGACGCGCCGGCGCAGCCGGCCGGCGCCCGCGAGGGCGTGCGCGGTGACCTCGCGGTCCGTGCCGTCCGCGAACCGCACGGTCAGGCGCAGGTCCCAGGTGCCGGCCCCGAGCGCGGCCGGGTCGGCGGGCACCTCGGCCGTCCAGCGCGCCGCCCCCGCGGGCGCCAGGGACGTCGTGACGCGCTGGGCCGTGTGCCCGTCCTGCCGGGACCGCCACTCCACGTCCAGCTCCCGCGGTCCGGCCGCGGCCAGCCGTCCGTACAGCTCGTGCAGCCGCAGACGCAGCCGGGTGTCCCGCGCGCGCGGGCGCAGCTCCGCGTCCAGCGCGAGGGGCAGGACACCGGCGGGCCGGGTGAGGAGAGGCGCGAGGGTGACCTGCGGCAGTTCGGGGGACCAGACGGGTGTGCCGTCGGCCGAGCGGGCGTAGGGCGGGAGCAGCCGGGCCGGGCGGGCGGCGAGTTCCCTCAGACGGGGCAGGTCGCACGGCTCGGGCGACTCCAGGACGACCCGGCCGAGGAGCCGTCCGGGGGCCGCCGGGTTGAGCTCCCAGTCGGCCGCGTCGTAGCGCGCCAGGTACTCGCGGGTGTGCGCCCACCACGCGCGCCGGTAGTGCGCGTCGCGCAAGCCCAGTTCGCGCGCGTACATGCGCAGCTCGTGGTCGAGGAACTTGGCCCGCGCGGCGCGCGCCAGCACCTTCTGCCCGGCGCTCAGCAGGATGTCGTACGCCAGCGCGCACGCCTCCGTGCGCGCCCGCCAGTTGCCGATGTCCTCACGGGCGAGGGAGAGCGAGAGCCGCTCGGCCGACCGGCGCACGTGCCACACGTACACGCGGTCCGGCACGAGCGCGACGCGCGGCGCGGCGGCCAGCACGCGGGCGGTGAAGACGAAGTCCTCGTAGAGGAAGCGGCCTTCGGGGAAGCGGACGCCGTGCTCGCGCAGGAAGCCGGTCCGGTACAGCTTGTTGACGCACAGGGTGTCGTGGACGAGACGGGGGCGCTGGGAGGGGCGCGCGAGGACGGCGGGCGCCGTGTAGAGCGCCGCCTGCCACGGCTGTTCGCGCCCCGAGGGCAGCTCCCGGCGCACGCAGAGCCCGCCCGCGACCTCGGCGCGCGCCTCGGTGGCGGCCGTCAGCAGCGCGTCCACCGCACCGGGCGGCAGCACGTCGTCGCTGTCGAGGAACATCACGTACGGCATCGTCACCGCGTCGATCCCGGCGTTGCGCGGGCTGCCGCAGCCGCCGCTGTTCGCGCTCCGGCGCACCACCCGCAGCCGTGGCTCCCCGGCGGCCAGTCTCTCCAGCAGTTCGCCGCTGCCGTCCGTCGAGCAGTCGTCCACGGCGATCACCTCGCCGACGGCCGGCCCCTGGTCGAGCGCCGAGCGCACGGCGTCGCCGACGTGGGCGGCGTCGTCGTAGCCGATGACGACGACACCGACCTGGGGTGGCGGGTGCGGTTCTCGCGGTTCAGTACTCATGGGATCCACGGGCTGGAAACGTAGGAAAGTCTGTATTACCCCGTTACAGGCCGCTCAGTGCTCGATCGGGGAGGCGGTCGGAATCCGGGCGGAGCCGTACCGGGGGAGCGGGCTCTCCGGCGGGCGGCCGGGCCGAGCGCCACAGCCGGACGAAGGACAGCACGGCCGCCGCCGCCAGCAGCGCGTTGCGGGCCAGCATCAGCAGACAGCCGGTCCAGGTGCCGCCCACCACCTCGCGGTAGAGCATCGGGTAGGCCAGCGAACTGAGCGCGCTCGCCGCGAGCAGCAGCACGGCCACCGGGCGCTGGCTGGTGTGCCGGGAGGCCAGGCACACGGCGGCCAGGCCCAGCAGCCAGATCAGGTACTGCGGGCTGATGACCCGGCTGGTCACGGTGAACAGCAGCACCGCGGCGAGCGCGGCGTCGTACGGGGTGGCCGGGCTCCAGTGCCGCGCCCGCAGCCGCCACAGCACCAGCAGCCCGAACGCGGCCGCCGTGAGCGCGAGGGAGACCGTGGCCACGGCGTGCACATACGGGCCGACCAGCTCGATCGCGCCGTACTGGTAGCGGGTCCGGCCGGGCCAGCCGGCGTGGCGCGCCAGGTTGAGCGCGGTGCCGCCGAGCGACTCGATCTGCACGCCCCGCCCGCCCTGTCCCCGCAGGAACGCCAGCGGATCGCTGAACGAGGCGGCGAGAAGGGCGAACCCCAGTCCGCCGCCGGCCGCCGCCCACCCCCACGCCCGGCGGGTCGCGTCCCCCCGGGGCATGCCCAGCAGCACCAGCGCCGGCCACACCTTCACCAGCGCGCCCAGCGCCCCGAGGAAACCGCCCGCGCGCGGCGAGCGACCCGACGCCAGCAGGGCGGCCACCGCGAGCGCGGTCACCTGCACGTCGTACCGGGCGAGCGGGATGTGCAGCAGCAGCGGCAGCCCGCAGGTCCACAGGGACGCTCCCAGCAGGCTCCCGCCGGGCCGCGCCGCCGCCCGGACCAGGGCCGCCGCGATGAGCGCGTCCGCGGCCAGCGCCAGTGCCACGAACGACTGGAAGTACGTGAGCCACGGCAGCGCACCCGGCGCCAGCAGCACCACGCCCGCGCCCGGCGGGTACTGCCAGGTGCTGTCGTGGGCCGGGAAGGCGCCGTGCGACAGCACGCCGTACCAGTGGAAGTACAGACGCCACACCTCGCGCGGCACGGCGCCCCCGCCCAGCAGGGGCGAGCTGTCGTGCGTGAGCAGCCACGACATCAGGGCGCGGGTGACGAGCCAGACGGCGGTGAGAGCGAGGACCGGGCCGGGGGTGACACGGAGACGGTTCATCACGCGGGAGCCTAATCCGGGCGGATGGTGTATTCCTGCCGATACGCCGTCATTCCCCGGCAAAGGTTGGCTAATCGCAAAAGATCTAGCCGTGGTGAACCTCGGGTCCCCCCTGAAGCCGAAACCGCAGCTGCACGGGGCGGCGGCGTCCGCCGGGCCGGTCGCCGCCCGGACGGGCCGGCGGGAGCGTTTCCGGCGGGCCGCCGCCGTGTGCGTGCCCGCGCTGGTGATGGCCGCGCTCGGCTGCTGGCGGCTCGACCGGGGCGGGATGTGGCGCGACGAGGCCGTCACCTTCCAGGTGGCCCGCCGCACGGTGCCGCAGATCTGGCGGCTGCTGCACGGCGTGGACGCGGTGCACGGCCTGTACTACCTCCTCATGCACGCCGTCCTGGCCGTCCACCCCGGCGAGGTCGTCCTCAGGCTGCCGTCCGTGTGCGCGGCGGCGCTGACCGCCGGCCTGGTCGCCGCACTCGGCACCCGGCTGGCGCGCCCGCGCGTCGGGCTCTGGGCCGGGCTGCTGTACGCCGTCTCGCCGATGGCCGGTCACTACGCCCAGGAGGGCCGCTCCTACGCGCTGGTCGCGGCCGGCGCCACGGCGGCGACGCTGCTGCTCGTGCGGGCCCTGCGCGGCGGTACCTGGTGGGCCTACGGCACGGTCGTCGCCCTCACCTGCTGGCTGCACGAGTTCGCGGTGCTGCTGCTCCCCGCCCACGCGCTGTCGCTGGCCCTGACCCGGGTGGGGCCCCGGGTGTGGCGGGGCTGGGGGTGCGCGGCCGCCGTGACGGGGCTCGGGCTGCTGCCGCTGGTGCTCGCGTCCAGGGCCCAGTCGGCGCAGGTGGCGTGGCTGCGACCGCCGACGCCCGCGACGGCGCGGGGGCTGCTGCGCACGTTCCTCGGGCCGACGGACGGGGTGTTCTGGGTGTGCCTGGGCCTGGCCCTGGTGGGACTCCTGGCACGGGCCGGGCGGCGGGGCGGGCCGACGTGCGCGGGTGTCGCCGCGCCGCTGGCCGTGGTGCCGCCGGCCGCGCTGATGCTGGTGTCGCAGATGTCGCCGCTGTACGTCGACCGGTACGTGCTCTACGCCCTGTCGGGCGCGCCGCTGCTGGTGGCGGCGGGGGCCGACCGGCTGCTGTCGTTCCGCGTGCACGCCCCCCTCGCCACCCTGGCCGGTGCCGTGGCGGTCCTGCTGGCGCTGACCCACCAGTTCCCCCTGCTCCGCGCCGACCGCGACCCGGCCCGCCGCCCCGACGACCTCGCCGCCGTCGCCCGCGCCGCCGACCGGGAACTGCGGCCGGGGGACTCCGTGCTGTTCCTGCCGGCGCGGACACGGAACGCGGCCCTCACCTACCCGGCGGCCTTCCGCGGCACCCGGGACCTGGCACTGGTGGAGCCGGCCGCCGAGTCCGGGACCCTCTACGGACGGGAAACGGGACCGACGGGCCTGCGTCACCGGCTGGCCCGGCTGGAGCGCGTCTGGGTGGTCGCCGACCGCGATGTGCTGGCCGGACGGTGGACGCCGGGCAGCCCCGTCGAACGGGCCAAAACGGCCGTACTGGCGGGGGAGTTCGCGCCGGCCGAGGAGTCCGTGCGGGGCGAGGTGGCCGTGCGGCTCTACGTCCGCCGGGCCCTCCCCGTCCTCAGCGGGGCTCCGCGGCCTCCGCGAGTGCCGCCGCGTCCAGCGCGCCGGTGAGCCGGTCCAGGCGCTCGCGCAGCTCGCCGATCTCCGCCAGTTCGAAGCCCGTGGCCGCCGCGATGCGGCGCGGCACCTCGAGGGCCCGCTCGCGCAGGGCCGCGCCCTGCCCGGTCAGCCGCACCTGCACCGAGCGCTCGTCGTGCGCGCTGCGCTCACGCGTGACCAGGCCGGCCGTTTCGAGCCGCTTGACCAGCGGCGACAGCGTCCCGGAGTCGAGCCGCAGATGCTCCCCGAGCTTCTTCACCGGCAGATCGCCGTGCTCCCACAGCACGAGCAGCACCAGGTACTGCGGGTAGGTGAGCCCGAGGTCCTTGAGCAGCACGCGGTACACGCCGTTGAAGGCGCGGGACGCCGCGTGCAGCGAGAAGCAGATCTGGCGGTCCAGCCGCAGCCACTCGGAGTCCGGGGCGGCTTCGGCTGCCGGCGGGGGCGGCGGGGTCGGCGAGGCGCTCATGGCTCCAGGGTAGCTCTTTCAGGCCATTTAGTTGTGCACAATTTAATTGTGTGCTCTACTTGTGGCCGTGAGGCGGCCCGACCGGAGCCGCCGGAACACAAACCGACTTCCAGAGGGATGGTCTTCATGGACGCGCTCTACACCGCTGTCGCCACCGCCACCCACGGCCGCGACGGTCGTGCCGTCTCCTCCGACGGCAAGATCGACGTCAAGCTGGCCCCGCCGGTGGAGCTGGGCGGCGACGGCCAGGGCACCAACCCCGAGCAGCTCTTCGCCGCCGGTTACGCCGCCTGCTTCGGCAGCGCCCTCGGCCTCGTCGGCCGGCAGGCGAAGGTCGACGTCACCGACGCGGCGGTGACCGCCGAGGTCGGCATCGGCAAGCAGGGCGAGGGCTTCGGCCTGAAGGTGACGCTGCGCGTGGAGCTGCCCGAGACCGTGGACGAGGCGACCGGCCGCAAGCTGGTCGAGACCGCCCACCAGGTCTGCCCCTACTCCAACGCCACCCGCGGCAACATCGAGGTCGACCTCGTCATCGAGTAGCCGGACCCGTCACCGGCGACCGGCCGGCCTCGCTTCCGGGGCCGCCGGCTCGCCGCCGACCGCCTGGCCGGGGATCCGCACGGACCCCGGCCAGGCCGGCATGGACTCGCCGAGCAGCAGCGTCCGTACGACCCGCTCGGCGGCCCGCCCGTCGTCGAACTCGCAGTACCGGGCCCGGAAGTCCGCCCGCAGCCGCTGCGACTCCTCGTCCCGCCACGCCCCGGACGTGAACTGCCACACCAGCTCGCGGTAGGAGCGGGACACATGGCCCGGCGCCTCCGCGGTGATGTCGAGATAGGCGCCCCGGCTCGCGGAGTACGCGGCCCAGTCGTCGGCGTGCACCACGATCGGCCGGTCCAGGACGGCGTAGTCGAACATCAGCGACGAGTAGTCCGTGACCAGCACGTCCGAGGCCAGCATCACCTCCTCGACGTGCGGCTCGTCCGTCGCGTCGACCACGACCCCGCGCCGGGCCAGTTCGGTCAGACCCATGCCGCGCGCCGGACCGGCCGCCAGTGTCGGGTGCAGCCGGACCACGAGGGTGCTGCCCTCCCCGAGGTCGGCCGCGAACCCGGCCAGGTCGATCCGGTCCACGTGCCCGCCGCGCCGGTAGTCCCGGCGGGTCGGCGCGTACAGCACCACCGTGTGGTCCGCCGGGATGCCGTGCCGCAGCCGGAAGGCGGCGCCCGCGTCGCCGGCCGCGCCGACCAGCACGTCGTTGCGCGGGCTGCCGGTGCGTACCGAGGTGAAGTGGCAGGGGTAGGCCCGCTCCCAGACCAGCTCCGAATGGCGGTTGGCGACCAGGCTGTAGTCCCAGCGGTCGGCCCGGCGCAGCATCTGCGGCACGTCGAAACCCAGCCGGGCGCCGGGCTTGTCCAGCAGGTCGGCGCCCATGTACTTCAGCGGCGTGCCCTGATGGGTGTGGATGTGCACGCTGCCGGGCCGTTTGGCCAGCGCACCGGGCCAGTTGACGTCGTTGACGAAGAACTTGGCGCGCGCGGTGATCTCCAGACAGCGCCGCGAGTCCACGAGCACGTGCTCGACGCCGGCCGGCAGCCGCCCGGCGGCCTCCTCGTCGCGCACCACCCACACCCCGCGCAGCCGCGGGGCGATCTCCAGCGCCTTGCGGTAGACGGCGGCCGGATCGCCCAGCACACCCCGGTGCGAGGACGCCGAGTACACCACCAGGCTCTCGTCCAGCGGCCGGTGCGCGTGCAGAGCGGCCCAGCCGCGCCGGGCCCGGGCGCCGACGGCCCGCCGGGCCGGCGCCGCCCGCCGTACGGCCTCCCGGCCGGCCCGCCCCGCCTGCCGCTTCAGCAGGTACCGCGCGTAGCCGCCCTCCAGCACGGCGACCTCACCGTCCACGAGGGCTCCCTCGGGCCGGTACCGGCGGAACATCCGCGCCGTGCGCCGGAAGAACTCGGCCCGGTCCGCCGGCGGCAGCCGGTCCGGCTTGGCGAGGATGTCCAGGCAGTGCTCACCCATCTTGCGGTGCAGGTAGGGCCGCCAGCCGGCCAGCTCCGGGCGCCCGTCCACGAAGGCGAGGACCCGCTCGTACTGGTCGTGGATGTCGAAGTGCTTGCGGCTGGTGGTGGACAGGATGTTGCCCTGCCGGCGCTGCCGGTAGTTCAGGCAGATCCGGTCCAGCGCGGCGATCCGCCGGGCGCTGAGCATGACCGGGAAGGTCCACGGGGTGTCCTCGTAGTACCCGGGCGGGAACTCGAAGCCGTTCTCCTCGACGAAGTCGCGCCGGTAGACCTTGTTCCACACCACCATCAGCAGATCGAGGATCTCCGGCCGGCCGGCGGCCGTGAAGGTCTCGGCGCCGGCCTCGGCGAGCACGTGCGCCAGGGCGTTGCGCCGGGTGCCGCCCCACCAGTAGGTGCGCGCGTAGTCGAAGACCAGCACGTCCGGGTCGTCGGCCTCCGTCAGCCGGTCGGCCATGGCGCGCAGCGCGCCCGGGGTGAGCGTGTCGTCGCTGTCCAGGAAGAACAGGTAGTCGCCGGTGGCGTGCGGCAGCCCGGCGTTGCGGGCCCGGCCGAGACCGGCGTTCTCCGGCAGGTGCAGCACCTCCACCCGCGGGTCGCGGGCGGCGTACTCGTCCAGGATCGCGCCGCAGCCGTCCGGGGAGCGGTCGTCCACGGCGATCAGCTCGAAGTCGCCGAAGGACTGCCGCAGCACCGAGTCCAGGCACTCGCGCAGGAAGCCCTGCACCTTGAAACAGGGGACGATGAGACTGAAGCGGGGCACGGGTCAGCTCCTCACGAGGGTCGCGGCGGCGGGGGCGGGGACGCGTTCCGCGAGCGGGATCACCGGCGGGATCGCCTCGGGCGGCTCCCCGAGCAGCACCCGCCGTACGACGCGTTCGGCGGCCAGCCCGTCGTCGAACAGACAGAACCGCTCCCGGAACGCGGCTCGCAGCGCCGTGGACTCCGGCCCCGCCCAGGAGCCGTCGGCGAAGATCCGGGCCAGCTCACCGGCGGTCCGGGCGACCGGCCCCGGCGGCTCCGCCGGCAGGTCGAAGTAGACGCCCCGCGTCTCCCGGTAGACCTCCCAGTCGTCGGCGTACACCACGATCGGCCGGTCCAGGTCGGCGTAGTCGAACATGATCGAGGAGTAGTCCGTGACCAGCGCGTCCGCCGCCAGGCACACGTCCTCCGAGGAGCGGTGCGCGGTGACGTCGATGACCCGGCCGGAACCCGCCGGGCGCCCCCGGTCGTAGAAGTAGTGGGCGCGCAGCAGTACGACGACGTCCTCGCCGGCCGCCTCGCAGAACGCCTCCAGGTCCAGGCCGGGTTCGAACCCGGTGTGGTGGTCGCGGTGGGTCGGCGCGTACAGCACGGCCGTCGCTCCCTCGGGCACGCCCAGTTCGCGGCGGACCCGGGCGACGTCCTCGGCGGTCGCCGTGAAGTAGACGTCGTTGCGCGGATAGCCGTACTCCAGGTGCTCGTACGAGCCGGGGAAGGCGCGCTCCCACATCTGCGTGGAGTGGCTGTTGGACGACAGGTTGAAGTCCCAGCGGTCCACCCGGCCCAGCAGCTTCGTGAAGCTGCCGGACCGCGCCGCCACCACCGGGTACGTCGACTGGTCCACCCCCATCGTCTTCAGCGGCGTGCCGTGCTGGGTCTGCAGGTGCACGCTGCCCGGCCGCTTCACCACGCCCTCGGCGAAGTTGGCGTTGTTGACCAGGTACGTGGCGCGGGCCAGCACCTCCCAGTAGCGGCGGGAGCCGATCACGGCGTACTCGACGCCCTCCGGCATCGCATGGGCCTGGTCCGCCTCGACCAGGAACACCGAGCGGATGTGCGGGGCGAGTTCCCGTGCCTTGGCGTGGATCGCGGCCGGGTTGCAGGCGTATCCGCGGCCCCAGTACGCGCAGAACACCGCGAGCCGGGGATCCAGGGGACGGCGCAGCTCACGGGCGTAGCGCAGCCGGGTGCGCAGCATGCGCGGGCGCGGCAGCCGCTCGGCGGTCCGGGACGCCACCCGGTTGGCGCCCCGCAGTGCCCGGAACGCGGTGTACGCGCCCGTCGCCAGGAGCCGGTGCTGCACCCCCAGGCTGCCGGCGGGTGCGTGGTACCCGCCCGGCCGGTGCTTGCGGTGGAGCCGCCCGGCCCGGCGGAAGAACGCGCGGTGCCCGGAGGGCAGCCGCTCCGGGCGGGACGCCGTCCGCAGCACGTGCGCGAAGAGCTGGTCGAACAGGGCCCGCGCCCGCTCGGCGGACACCCCTGCCACGGCCGCCCGGGTCAGCACCAGCTCCACCTGGTCCAGCAGCGTGTGCTGGTGCGGCCCGGGCAGGTTGAGCCGGCTGCCCTGGCGGCGCGAGCGGTGCCGTACGACGGCCCGGCGCAGCACCGCGATGCGCTCGGCGGCGACGCCGGCCAGCCCGCTCCAGCCGACGTCGGTGAAGTGGCCCTCGGGGAAGAGGAGTCCGTGCTCGGTGAGGAAGGTCCGGCGGTAGGCGGTGCCCCACACCGGGAGCCGCAGGCCGGTCAGCTCCGGGAACCGGTCCGGGGCGAAGGCCCCCTTCGGCGCCTTCGCCAGCAGCGTCCCGGCCGGGTTGGCCGGCTCGCCCTCCCACCAGGGGGTCCGCTCGTGCTCGGTGTACAGCACGTCCACGCCCGCGGTCTCGGTCAGCCGCGCGTCCAGGGCCGCCAGCGCACCCGGCAGCAGCAGGTCGTCGCCGTCGAGGAACAGTACGTAGGCGCCGCCCGCCGCCCGCATCCCGGCGTTGCGCGCCCCGCTCAGACCGGCGGACGGCGGCGAGTGGACCGGGGTCACCCGGGAGTCCCGCTCGGCGAGCGCGGCGGCGACCGCGGCGGCCGGGGAGTCCGGTCCGTCGCAGACCGGGATCAGCTCGAGGTCGCCGAGGGACTGGCCCAGGACGGAGTCCAGCGCCTGGGACAGCCGGCCGGCGACCCCGTGGGACGGGACGATGATGCTGAAGCGGGGCATTCTGCTCTTTCCGTTGTCTTACCGGCGCGCGTTGTCCTGCCGGCCCGCGTCGTCCTGCCGAAGCGGCCCGGCCGTCCGGCGGGACGCCAGGTGGACGGGCGGACCGGAGTGGGCCGCGTCGTACTGAGGGGCATCGGGACTCCCGGCAGGACCAACGCTGTTCAGCGGCTCTCGGTGACGGGGCGCGGGCCGGAAGGTTGCGGCACGCTGGCGAGCGGGGAACGGGCGAGCGCCGCGGCGGCCGACGGCACCGGCCTGCGCTCGGCGAGCGGGACGAACGCAGGCAGCCGCTCCGTCTCGCCCAGTACGACCCGCCGTACGACCCGCTCGGCGGCGTGCCCGTCGTCGTACGGGCAGAACCGCTCCCGGAAGGCCGCCCGCAGCCGGCCGGAGCCGGAGTCGCGCCACCGGCCGGAGGCGAAGACGTCGATCAGCTCTTCCTCACCGGCGGCGACCGCGCCCGGCGGGAAGGCGCGCAGGTCGAAGTAGACCCCCCTTGTCGCCGCGTAGACGTCCCAGTCCCCGGTGTGCACGACGATCGGCCGGTCCAGGCACGCGTAGTCGAACATCAGGGACGAGCAGTCGGTGAGCAGCGCGTCCGAGGCCAGGCAGAGGGACGCCACGTCCGGGTGTCCGGAGACGTCGACGATGTGGCCGCCCTCCTCCGGGGAGCCGCCCCGCGGGGCGGGGGAGCGGTCGAGGACGACGAAGCGCGGTCCGAGCCGGCGCTGGATCCGCTCCAGGTCGAGCAGTGGGAGCTGGGTGCGGCGGTGGTCGCGGTGGGCGGGCGCGTACAGGACGGCGACCGCGCCCTCCGGCACGCCCAGCGACTCGCGCAGCCGGGCCACGTCCGCCGGGGTGGCCCGCTGGAAGACGTCGTTGCGCGGCGAGCCGTACTCCAGCGTGGTGTAGCGGCCCGGGTACACGCGCTCCCAGGTCAGGGTGGTGTGCCGGTTGCCGGACAGCACGTGGTCCCACTGGTCGACGGCCCGCAGAAGTTGCTCGAAGTCGGTGCCCCCGGCGGCCGCCGGACGCTCCTGCAGGTCCAGGCCCCGGTGCCCGAGCGGGGTGCCCTGCTCGGTCTGGACGAAGACCTGGCCCGGGCGCTTGCGCAGTCCGGGACCGAAGTGGCCGTCGTGCACGAGGTACTTGGAGCGGGCCAGCGCCGTCCAGTGACCGGCCGTGCCCGGGAGCAGCCGGCGCGGTCCGGGCGGAACCGCGTGCTGGTGCTCCGGGCGGACGATCCAGGCGGTGCGGATGTGCGGGGCGTGCGTGCGGAACGCCTCCTCCAGCGCGCCCGGCCCCCCGCCGGGCCCTTCCTGGGAGGCGAACACCGCGCGGTCGGCGCGCAGCGGAAGGCGGAGCTGGATCCGGTAGTGCAGCCGGAGCGCGCCGGCCCGCAGGCCGCGGGTGAGCCTCCGCGCGTGCGTCAGCGAGCGGCGCCGGAGGGCCGCGGCCAGTCGCAGGGCGCCGAAGGTGCGGTGCAGGCCGAAGCGGACCAGGGTGTGCCGCAGCCGGGAGCGGGCCGGCACCCCGGCGCCGGGGACGCGGTAACGGCGGTGGTGGGCCCGGGCCCGGCGCATGAACTCGGCGCGGCTGCCGCGCGGCAGCCGGTCCCGGCGGCTGAGGACCGTGACGAAGTGGTCGATCATCCGGCCGAACAGCTCCGGACGCCAGCGATCGAGTTCGGGATGCCGCTCGACGTAGGCGAACACCCGGTCGTACTGCTCGAAGACGTCGAAGTGCCTGCGGCTGGTGGTGCCCAGGATGTTGCCCCGCCGGCGCTGCCGGTAGTGCACGCACACCCGGTCCAGGGTGGCGATCGACTCCGCCGCCATCAGGGCCGGGAAGGTCCAGGGAGTGTCCTCGTAGTAGCCGGGCGGGAACGCGAAGCCCCGCTCCGTCACGAACTCCCGCCGGTACGCCTTGTTCCAGGCGACCATCAGCACCCGCAGCAGCCCCGGGCGGTCCTCCAGGCGGAACGGCGCCGGGCCCCGCTCGGTGAGGTGGGCGGCCACCTGGTTGCGGACCGTCCCGCCGTCCCAGAAGGTGCGCGCGTAGTCGAAGACCAGGACGTCCGGCTCGTCGGTCTCCTTGATCCGGTCGGCGATCGCGCGCAGCGCGTCCGGGGTGAGCGTGTCGTCGCTGTCCAGGAAGAGCAGGTAGTCGCCCGTGGCCCGGGCCATGCCCGTGTTGCGGGCGGGGCCGAGACCCTGGTTCTCCTGGAGGTGCACGACCTGCACCCGGGCGTCGCGGGACGCGTACTCGTCGGCGATGGCGCCGCAGGCGTCCGGGGAGCAGTCGTCCACCACGATCAGTTCGAGATCGGGGTAGGACTGGGAGAGCACCGAGTCCAGACACTCGGACAGATACGCCTGGACCTGGTACGCGGGGACAATCACAGTGAACCTGGGCACGGGACATCCATGGGTCGGTCGGCACGGGCGTCTGGCCCGGGAACGGCCGATGGAGTGAATTGGTTACGGCGCGTACGGCGTTCGGGGGACAGCACGAACACCTCGGCTACACGCCGAGGGGCGGGCCCCGGCGGGCCCGCCCCACGAAGTCCGTCCCAAGCGCCGCTACTTGACCGCGCCGGCCATCACCCCGGAGACGAACTGCCGCTGGAACGCGAAGAACACGGCCAGCGGGATCACCATCGAGATGAACGCGCCGGGCGCCAGCACGTCGATGTTGTTGCCGAACTGCCGTACCTGCGTCTGCAGGGCGACCGTGATCGGCTGCGAGCCGGACTTGGTGAACACCAGCGCGACCAGCATGTCGTTCCACACCCACAGGAACTGGAAGATGCCGAGGCTCGCGATCGCGGGCCCGCCGAGCGGCATCACCACCCGTGTGAACACACGCAGTTCACCCGCGCCGTCCAGACGGGCCGCCTCGAGGAGTTCCCTGGGGATCTCCGCGAAGAAGTTGCGCAGCAGGAACACCGCGAACGGCAGGCCGAAGCCGACGTGGAACAGGATCACCCCGAGAATGGTCCCGAACAGGCCGATCTCGCCGAACAGTTCGGCGATCGGGATCAGTGCCACCTGCACCGGCACCACCAGCAGGCTGACCACGCCGAGGAACCACCAGTCCCGGCCCGGGAACTCCATCCAGGCGAACGCGTAACCGGCGAGCGAGCCGATCACCACGACCAGGACGGTCGCCGGGACCGTGATCAGCACGGTGTTCACCAGGGAGTTGGTGATGTCGCCGTTCTCCAGCAGCTTCTGGTAGCTGTCGAAGGTCAGCTGGGACGGCTTGGCGAACACCTGCCACCAGCCGCTCGCGCTCATGTCCTCCGGCGCGCGCAGCGAGGAGATGAGCAGGCCGACGGTCGGCACCAGCCAGAACAGGCCCACGAGGAGCAGGAAGAAGCGGACCAGCCCGCCGCCGAGCCGCCCGGTGATCCGCGCGGCCCACGACTGCGGGGCCCGCACGGCCGTGTCGGTGGGTTTCACCTTCCCGATCCTTCCGGCAGTCGCGGTCATCGCCGCACCTCCCGCCTGAGCCGGCGGATGTTGAACAGCATCACCGGGATGACCAGCAGCAGCAGGAACACCGCGATCGCGCTGGCGATGCCCGGCTGGCCCTCCGCGAAGCCCTTGCGGTACAGCTCGAGGGCCAGCACGTTGGCGTCGTCCTGGGAGGAGCCGGGGGCGATGATGTAGACGAGGTCGAAGACCTTCAGCACGTTGATCATCAGCGTGACCACGACCACCGCGAGGACCGGCGCGAGCAGCGGCACGGTGACCTTGCGGAACACCTGCCACTCGGTGGCGCCGTCCACGCGCGCCGCCTCCAGCAGTTCCCGGGGGACGCCCGCGAGCCCCGCCGCGATCAGCACCATCGCGAAGCCCGCCCACATCCACACGTACGACCCGATCACGGCCGGGGTGACCAGCGCCGGGCCGAGCCAGTCGACGCCGTTGTACGGCTCCTTGAAGTTGCTCGCAGGCAGCCGGAGCAGCGCCCCGTCGGCCGACGCGGGCAGCGTGAAGGTGCCGTCGCCGGCGGCCTCCGCGGAGGCCACCACCTTGCCGTCCTTCACCGCCTCGATCCGCATTCCGGCGTAACCGAGTTCGGAGGGGTCGGGCGAGCCCAGCCGGCCGACGCCCTTGCCGCGCGTGAAGTCCTGCCAGGTGGTGCCGGTGATCCTCCCCGGCTCGGCCCCGGCGGCCACGGCCTTCTTCGCGCCGTCCGGCATCTGGTCCGGGGCCACCCCGACGAGCGGGAGCGCGACCGGCTGCCCGGCGTGCACGGGGGCCGAGGTGACGAACCCGCCCGCGTCCGCCTTCAGCGGCGACTCACGGCCCGGGTGCGCCTTCGGGAACGCCGACGACTGGGCGAAGGTGTCGTGCACCCCCACCCACACCGCGTTGGCGACCCCCTTGTCCGGGTCCTGGTCGTACACCAGCCGGAAGATGATCCCGGCCGCCAGCATCGAGATCGCCATCGGCATGAAGACGACCAGCTTGAACGCCGTTCCCCAGCGCACCCGTTCGGTCAGCACCGCGAAGATCAGGCCGAGCGCGGTGGAGACCGTGGGCGCGAACACCACCCAGATGATGTTGTTCTTCAGGGCCGTGCGGATGCCGTCGTCCGTGAACAGCGCCTTGTAGTTGTCGAACCCGGCGAAGCCGTCGCCGGAGGCGTTGTAGAAGCTGCGGACGACCGAGTACCCGATCGGGTAGACCACGAGCGCGCCGAGCAGCACCAGGGCGGGCAGCAGGAACAGGGCTGCCACGGTCCGGCGGGTGCCGGTCACGCTCTTGCGGCTCTTGGGCGCGGCCGGGCCCGGTGGGGCCCCGGCCGCCGCTGCCGACGCCATGGCCGGATCAGCTCCCGTTCCCGTACGCGGCCGCCGCGTCCTTCTCGAGCTGTGCCTGGGCGCCCGCCACGTCCTTCGGGTTCTTCAGGAAGTCCTGCAGGTCCTTCCACTCGCCCTTGCCGGGGGTGCCGCCGAACGCCTGCGGGGCCTGGTCGGACATGTCGAAGCGGAAGTCGTCGCCGGAGGCGATCAGCGACTTGGCGATGGTGCGCTGCACCTCGTTCGGGTACGCCGACTCCGGCACGTTCCTGTTCGGCGAGAGGTAGCCGCCGAGCCTGGCCTGGATGGTCGCCGCGTCCGGGGAGGCCAGGAAGGTGGCCAGGGCCTGGGCCGCCTTGGAGTCCTTCAGCACGACGGCCGCGTCACCGCCGGAGACCACCGGCGCGTCGGAACCCACGGCCGGGAACGGGAACACCTTCGCGTCCGTGCCCACCTTCGCCTTGGTGTCGCCGATGTTGACCTGCGCGAAGTCGCCCTCGTAGACCATGGCGGCCTTCGGCTGGTCGCCGCCGGTGAAGGTCTGGGTCACGGAGGCCGGGAACTCGGTCTGCAGCGCGCCGTCCGCGCCGCCCGCCACGTAGTCCTTCTTGCCCCAGATCTGGGCGAGCGTGGTGAGCGCCTGCTTCACCGACGGGTCGGTCCACTTGATCTTGTGCTGGGCGAGCTGGTCGTACTTCTCCGGGCCGGCCTGGGACAGATAGACGTTCTCGAACCAGTCCGTCAGCGTCCAGCCGTCGGCGCCGCCGACCGAGAACGGGGTGACCCCGGAGTCGTACACCGCCTGCGCGGTGGTCAGCAGGTCCTGCCAGTTCTTGGGTTCCTTGGCGCCCGCGTTCTCGAACGCCTTGGCGTTGTACCAGATCAGCGACTTGTTGGCGGCCTTGTAGTAGACGCCGTAGCTCTTGCCGTCGACCTTGCCGATGTCCTGCCAGCCCTGCGAGTAGTTCTTCCGCAGCTCCTTGAGCGCGTCCGCGCCGAGCGGCTTCGCCCAGCCCTTCTGCACGGCCTGCTTGATCGCGCCCGGCTGCGGCAGCAGCGCCACGTCCGGCGGCTGACCGCCCGCGATCTTGGAGCCGAGGAAGTTGATGATCGGGTCCTGCGCGGGGACGAACGTCACCTTCGCGCCGGTGCGCTTCTCGAACTCGGCGAGGACCTTCTTGAAGTTCGCCTGTTCGGTGCCGGTCCAGACGGCGGCGACCTCCAGCTTCGCGCCGTTCAGCTTCGGCAGGTCGAGGGTGGAGCCGGTGGCCTCGCCGCCCGTGTCGCCGTCGCCCTTCTTGTCGCTGTCGCCGCCGGAGCAGGCGGTCAGCGCGAGGGCTCCCGCGAGCAGTGCGGCGAGCGTGGTGACGGCCCTGTGTGTCCGGATGGTGCCGCTGTTGCTGCGCATCACTTCCCCGTTCGTCGTTCTCCGTTGAACGTCAGAACTCTGTCCCGTCGGGTCCGGTCTACGCCGGGCCGGACGCAGGCGGCAAGAGCGCCTGCGCCGTCCAGCGGTCCATCGTGACCGGCTCGTGATCGGCGGGGTATGCGTGGCGTTGCGGGACGGTCCGCCGGAGCGGCGAGGGCATCCGTCAGAGCAGCGAGGGCACCTGGGCCGCGGCGACCTCGCGGGCCGCCCGCTGCACCGCGCTGGCCAGCAGGGCCAGGTCGGTCGGGCCGTTGCCCAGCTCCCGCACCGGCCGACGGGCCGGCGGATCGCCCATGCGCTGCCACTCCAGCGGCACCACCGTGGGCCGCTGGGTCGCGGTGCGCGGGATACGGCCGGTCACCCGGCCGCCCTGGAAGCCGACCGCCCGTCCGTCCGGGTACGTCAGCCGGCCGCGCCCCGGCGCCGGTTCCCCGCCTGGCTCGCCGCCCCGCTCGGCCGCGATCGCGCCGGTGCGCCCGGCGGCGGGCGCGTCCAGCGCGATGCGCAGGGTGGCGCGCCTGGCCGGTTCCGTCTCCGCCGTACGGCCGCCCGCGCCGGCTGTCGCCACCAGGTGCACCCCGAGCCGCTCGCCCTCCCGGGCCACCGCCTCCAGCGCCCGCAGCACCGACCCGGCGGCGGGCCGGCCCGGCGAGCCGAGCGCGGGGGAGACCAGCGCGTCCAGGTCGTCGACGACCACCACGAGCCGGGGCAGCGGCGGCGCGGCCTCGGCGCGCTGCCGTGAGGCGCCACCGGGCCGCAGCCGCAGCGTGGAACTGGGCGGCGCCTCTATGTCCCCGGTCGGATCCGCCGGGCCGGCGGCTGGTCGGGAGCCGGCGGGGCGGCCGTTCGCGGTGCGCTGCGCGACGATCCGGCCCTGCGTCTCGTGCCCGCTGTGCCACTGGGCGAAGTCCGTCAGCCCCAGCAGCTCCGCGCGCCGCTTCAGCTCCGCCGTCAGCGACTGCGCGAACTCCCGCATGCGTACGGGGTCGTTGGCCACGAGGTGGGTCGTCACATGGGGTATGTCCGTGCAGACGCGCAGCCCTTCGCCGTGTCCCGCGCCGGTGCCGACGCCGTCCCGGCCGTCGATCAGCACCATGCCCAGCCGGTCGGGCCGCTCGGCCGCGGCGAGCGAGGCGGCCACCGTTCGCAGCAGCTCGGTACGGCCGCTGCCGGCCGGCCCCTCGATCAGCAGATGCGGCCCGTCGGCGACCAGGTCGACGGTGAGCGGTCCGTGCGGTCCGGCTCCCAGCACCGCCCTGGCCCGGCCGGCCGGGGACGCCGTGTCGTCGGCCGCGTCCGCCCAGCGGGCCATCAGCGAGGCGGGGGTGGCCCGGGCCAGCCCCAGCTCGTCCAGCAGCCGCGCGGAGGCCGGCAGCGGCACGGCCACGCGCGCGTGCGGCTCGGCGAGCGGGCCGTCCGGCCGCAGCGGCGCCAGGGCCCGCGCGAACCGCTCGGCCCAGGCGGGGGAGACGGCGTCGACGGTGGCGAGGGTGCCCGGGCCGACCGGCCCGGTGGGTGCCACCCGCATCAGATGGAGCGCGCCGGCGACGTCACCGCCGAGCAGGGCGACGGCCCCGCAGTGCCGGAAGGTGGGCGTTGCCTCGCAGGCCGCCTCGTAGGTCCGGGTCACGGGCGAGGCGGGGGAGGCGGGCTCGGTCTCGGCGAGGCACACCACGTGGATCCCGGCCCGCGGCCCGGCCACGGCCAGCCGCGCCAGGGACTCCCGCAGGGCCGCGCCCCCGGGGTCCCCGTCCACGACGACGACCGTGTACGGCCCCGGGAAACCGCCGGTCCCGGCCGGCCCGGCGTCCTCCCTGGCCCACGAGGGGCGGCGCGCCGCCGCCTCGGACCGGGCGTCCGCGGGACCGGGAGCGGGCGGCGGGGCCGGGGCGACGTCGCGTGCCCCGCCCGGTCCGGCGTGACCGCCCGCCGGGGAGGTGAGAGGGGCCGCAGTGCCGAACGCCGTGCCGGTGGCGGAGTCCGGTCCGCCGGGGAAGGCCGGGTCCGGGTGGATGGCGTGGGCCGCCGGGTCCGGGTGGGCGCGGTGGCCCGGGTCCCTGTGGGCGTCGTGCTGCCTCGGACCCGGTACGGAGGCGGTGGCGGTGTGCGCGGTGCCAGCGGTCCCGGGGGCGCCGCGCCCGTCCGGGGCCGTCCGGGGCTGGGCCGCGCCCCGGCCCGTCGCCGCGTACTCCTCGACCCGGCGCAGCAGTTCCTCCGTGCGCGCCGCCGCCTGTTCACGGTCGTGGGCGAGCAGCAGGCGGCAGTCCTGGCCGTGGCCGGGACGGACGTGCGGCAGCCAGCCGAGCCAGGACCACTCGGCCGTGCGCTCCGCCACCGGGCGGGCGCGGTCCGCGCTGATCAGCACGATCTCCAGCAGGTCGGGGGAGTGCAGCGCGGCGAGCTGGGCCAGCACCGCGCGGGCCAGCCCGGACAGCCTGGGGCGCGGCCCCGCCAGGCCCAGCGCGCCCGCCTCGCGCAGCGCGGCGGTCACCGGGACGGCGGGCAGCACGCCCGAGCCGTCCGGCGCGCCCCGGTCGGCCGTGCCGAGCCGCACGGTCAGCGCCTCCGGATGCCCCGGCCCCCGCTCCCACAGCCGGGGGCCCGGCCCCAGCGCGGTCAGCAGCAGCGCGGCCGGGTCCGGCCAGGTCTCGGGCCGCTGGGCGGCGCCGGTGCTCCCGGCGGAGATCCCGCCCGGCACCGTGCCGTACTCCTCGGGACCGGCGGGCGACTGCTCCCCGCGTCCGCCCGCCAGCCGGCGCGCCCACGCGCCGAGCCCGCCGCGCCGCCGCACCCCCGGCGGGACGCCGGTGCCCCGCGGCGGTGAGCCCTCGGGGGTGCCGCGGCCGGTGTCCTCGGCGAACGCGGTACGGGAGTGGGCGTCGACGCCGTGCGGCCCGGCGTGCGTGTCCCCGCCGCCGGCGCCGTACGGAGCGCCGAGGCTCTCCGCGCCCGGGGCCCCGGCCTGCCCGGGTACCAGGGGCGCCACGCGGTCGTGGCCGGCGCCGTGGTCCGCCGAGCCGTACGTGTGCCGGGTGGGCCCGGCCGGGTCCGTACCGCCCCCGGCGGCCGGCGGCTCCACGCGCGCGTGCCCCGGTTCCCGGGGGAGCACCCGCAGGCACCCCTCCCCGTCCGGCACCGTCGCCGTGCGTGCCCCCGGTCCCCCGGACGGCGTAACCCGCAGGGCGGACTCGCCGATCCGCAGCAGCGCGCCCGCGGGGAACCGCACCGCGCGCTCCCCGACGCGCGTGCCGTCCAGGGCGGTGCCGTTCGTGGAGCCGAGGTCGGTGACCGAGACGCTGCCGTCGGCGCCGACCGTGACCGCGCAGTGCAGCCGGGAGACGTCCGGGTCGTCCAGCGGTACGTCGGCGTCGGCGGAACGGCCGACGGTGATCCGGCCGCCGTGCAGCAGATGGACCCCGCCCGCGTCCGGCCCGGCGACCACGTGCAACTGGGTCGGGGCGTCGTCCAGCTCGGGATGCGGCTCGGGGGCCGCTGGAGCGCCCAGGGACAGCACGGCGCCGTCGACCAGCGGGGGCTCGCCCAGGACGCGGCGGCGCGCGTCCAGCCGCTCCGCGCCCGCGTACAGCACCACCGGGGCGCCGCCGGTGTCCCGGCCCGCGCCGCCCTCTCCGGCGACCGCCGTGGCCAGTCCCGACGCCACCGCGGCCAGATCCGTGCCCGCGGGGGCCGTCACCAGCACGTCGCGGCTCACGGCACGGCCCCGCTGCGGGGACGGGCCCAGCGGATCTACGACGGTCAGCCGGATCTGCATCGCCGTCAGCGGTCCCTTCTGCCCGGGCGCGGACTACCCCACCCCCCGCACGAGCACGTCGGCCAGTACTGCACGCATCCTCGCACCTGTCACTGACAACGTGCCCACGACCCGGTGCCAAGTGATCTTGATTGGTCAGCTCTGCCCCCAAAAGTGCCTGACCAGTGGTGCGCCGATGATCAGTTGAGATCGGTCACGTACGGCACCTGGCAACCGGGGGACCGGAGCGAGCGTCTTCCCTTCGAACCGGAACCCCTGGAGCCACGGCCCGACGGGCGGGGTCCGGGCGGACCGGCGAACATCGTCGGGAACGCTTACGTAGTGCCCTGTGGACCGGCACTACAGTGGGTCGGAACACCAGAACACCGGCAAGCAAGCAGCAGGGAGCGCGTGACGTGCGGCCAGTCGGCAGCAAGTACCTGCTCGAGGAGCCGCTCGGACGCGGCGCCACGGGCACCGTCTGGCGTGCCCGCCAGCGCGAGACGGCAGGCGCCGAGGCGGCCGTGCCCGGCCAGCCGGGCGAGACGGTCGCGATCAAGGTCCTCAAGGAGGAGCTGGCGAGCGACCCGGACATCGTGATGCGCTTCCTGCGCGAGCGCTCCGTCCTGCTCAGGCTCACCCACCCGAACATCGTGCGGGTCCGCGACCTGGTCGTCGAGGGCGATCTGCTGGCCCTCGTCATGGACCTCGTCGACGGTCCCGACCTGCACCGCTATCTGCGCGAGAACGGCCCCTTCACGCCGGTCGCCGCCGCGCTGATGACCGCGCAGATCGCCGACGCCCTCGCCGCGAGCCACGCCGACGGCGTCGTGCACCGGGACCTGAAGCCCGCCAACGTGCTGCTCCAGCAGTACGAGGGCCGGATGCACCCGATGCTGACCGACTTCGGCATCGCCCGCCTCGCCGACTCCCCGGGCCTGACCCGCACCCACGAGTTCGTCGGCACGCCCGCGTACGTCGCGCCGGAGTCCGCCGAGGGCCGCCCGCAGACCTCCGCGGTCGACGTGTACGGCGCCGGCATCCTGCTGTACGAGCTGGTCACCGGCCGCCCGCCGTTCTCCGGCGGCAGCGCCCTCGAAGTGCTGCACCAGCACCTGAGCGCCGAGCCGCGCCGCCCCTCCACCGTCCCGGACCCGCTGTGGACGGTCATGGAGCGCTGCCTGCGCAAGAACCCCGACGAGCGGCCCAGCGCGGAGAACCTCGCCCGCGGGCTGCGGGTCGTCGCCGAGGGCGTCGGCGTGCACGCGAACTCCGCGCAG
Source organism: Streptomyces sp. NPDC002386 (assembly GCF_053593175.1). Lineage (NCBI taxonomy): Bacteria > Bacillati > Actinomycetota > Actinomycetes > Kitasatosporales > Streptomycetaceae > Streptomyces > Streptomyces sp. NPDC002386. The sequence goes on along the minus strand of NZ_JBSFBX010000001.1, from coordinate 859,086 downwards.
ATCGCCGCCGCCGAGGGCGTGGGCGCCCTGCTCGCCCCCGACCCGGCCCCGGCCGCCGTCCCGGGGGTGCCCGGCGCCGCCGACCCCACCCAGGTACTGCCGACGAACGCGCCCCAGGGCGGGTACGACCCCAACTCCGCGACCAGCGTCCTGCCGCACACCGGCGGCCCGGCCGGGGCCGCCGACCCCACCGCCGTCCTGCCGAACACCGGCGCGGCGGACCCGACGGCGGTGCTGCCGAACACCGGCCCGCAGGGACAGCAGCCCGACCAGCCGCACCCCTGGCAGAACCAGCTCCGCGCCGCCCGGGACCGCAACGAGCAGACGCAGGTCCAGTACATCGACCCCGACGAGGACCCGCTGCGCCGCCGTCCTCAGCGCCAGGTCGCCCGGCCGCAGCAGCAGCGCCAGGCCCAGCAGGGACGCCCGCAGCAGCCGCAGCCGCGCGGCAGGCAGCAGCCGCACGCCGGATACGGCTACCCGGACCAGCAGCCCCAGCAGTACGCCCCGCAGCGCCGGCCGCAACGCCAGCCGCAGCGGTACGCGCCCCCCGCCCCGGAGCCGCAGCGCCCCGCGCGCGAGCCCCGGGCGCCGCGGCAGCGCAGCGCCAACCCGATGAAGATCCCCGGACTCGGCTGCCTCAAGGGCTGCCTGTTCACGATCGTCATCCTGGTCGTCGCGAGCTGGCTGGTCTGGGAGCTGACCCCGCTGCACACCTGGGTCGGCCAGGGCCGGGGCTACTGGTCCCAGCTCAGCGACTGGGCCGGCAAGGTGGGCGACTGGATCAAGCAGCTCGACAGTTCCTCCAACAGCGGCAACTGAACGCCAGTTAGGGAATTTGTCGACTTCCGGCGGGTGATTTCCGCCTCGGCGGTGAAGGTTGGCTCACTCGACGCGTAGTTTTGTCGCCCAGGGGTCCTGGTCCGCCGGCCAGGAGTCCGGGGGTCGCCCTCCGGGATGACGCAGCGGCGACAACACGCGTCGGTAGGAGCAGTCTTGGCACGGAAGATCGGCAGCCGGTACACCGCGAACCAGATCCTGGGGCGGGGCAGTGCCGGCACGGTGTGGCTGGGCGAGGGACCGGAGGGGCCCGTCGCGATCAAGCTGCTGCGTGAGGACCTCGCGTCCGACCAGGAACTCGTCGGGCGCTTCGTGCAGGAGCGCACCGCGCTGCTCGGCCTGGAGCACCCGCACATCGTCTCCGTGCGCGACCTGGTGGTCGACGGCAACGACCTCGCCCTGGTCATGGACCTGGTGCGCGGCACCGACCTGCGCACCCGCCTGGAGCGCGAGCGGCGGCTCTCGCCGGAGTCGGCCGTGGCGATCGTCGCGGACGTCGCCGACGGGCTCGCGGCCGCCCACGCGGCCGGCGTCGTCCACCGGGACGTGAAGCCCGAGAACATCCTGCTCGACATGCAGGGCCCGCTCGGCCCCGGCGGGTCCCACCCGGCGCTGCTCACCGACTTCGGCGTGGCCAAGCTGATCGACTCCCCGAAGCGGACCCTGGCCACGAAGATCATCGGCACCCCGGACTACCTGGCCCCGGAGATCGTCGAGGGCCTGCCGCCGCGCGCCGCCGTGGACATCTACGCGCTGGCCACGGTGCTCTACGAACTCCTCGCGGGCTTCACGCCGTTCGGCGGCGGCCACCCCGGCGCGGTGCTGCGCAGGCACGTCACCGAGACCGTCGTACCGCTGCCCGGCATCCCCGAGGAGCTGTGGGCGCTGCTCGTGCAGTGTCTGGCCAAGGCGCCCGCCTCCCGGCTGCGCGCCTCGGAGCTGGCGGCACGGCTGCGGGAGCAGCTGCCCCTGCTGGCCGGCATGCCCCCGCTGGACGTGGACGAGCCGGACGCGGAGTCCGCCGACGACGCCGAGGACCAGCCGGCGCGGGACGCGGCCGGGGACGAACCGGTACGGCGGCGGGGCGCGGTCTCCCTGGTGCCCGGCGCCAGACCCGACTCCAACCGGGACACCCACACCTCGATGCGGGTCCCGGCCCCGGACGAGCTGGCGGGCGGGGCCCACGGCACGGCCCGGGCGCCGCGCGCGGCGGGAGCGCCCCGGCCGGGCTCGGCCCGGCACCGGGCCGCGGTGCGGCGGCGCCGGATCACGCTGGGCGTGGCGGGGGTGGTGCTGGCCGCCGCCGTCGGGGTGGGGGCCTGGGCGGCGGCGTCGGGCGACGACGAACCCCCGGCGGACACCCACAGCACGTCGACACCGTGACGCGGCGGACGGGGGCGGCACCGGTCGCCCACAGGTTCGGCCGAGCCGCCCTGCCCTGGCCGCTCGGCGGAGCCGTTACGCTGGATGCGTGGCAGTCGTCGATGTATCCGAAGAGCTGAAGTCCCTCTCCTCGACCATGGAGTCGATCGAGGCCGTCCTGGACCTCGACAGGATGAGGGCAGACATCGCCGTGCTCGAGGAGCAGGCGGCCGCGCCGTCCCTGTGGGACAACCCGGACGAGGCGCAGAAGATCACCAGCAAGCTCTCCCACCTCCAGGCCGAGGTCAGGAAGGCGGAGGGGCTGCGCGGCCGGATCGACGATCTCGCCGTCCTCTTCGAGATGGCCGAGGAGGAGGAGGACCCGGACACCCGCGCCGAGGCCGAGTCCGAGCTGGTCCTCGTCCGCAAGGCGCTGGACGAGATGGAGGTCCGGACGCTGCTCAGCGGTGAGTACGACGCCCGTGAGGCGCTCGTCAACATCCGCGCCGAGGCCGGTGGCGTCGACGCCGCCGACTTCGCCGAGAAGCTCCAGCGCATGTACCTGCGCTGGGCCGAGCAGCGCGGCTACAAGACCGAGGTCTACGAGACGTCGTACGCGGAGGAGGCGGGCATCAAGTCCACCACCTTCGCCGTGCAGGCGCCGTACGCCTACGGCACCCTCTCCGTCGAGCAGGGCACCCACCGCCTGGTGCGCATCTCGCCCTACGACAACCAGGGACGCCGCCAGACCTCCTTCGCGGGCGTGGAGATCCTCCCCGTGGTCGAGCAGACCGACCACGTCGAGATCGACGAGTCGGACCTCCGGGTGGACGTCTACCGGTCCTCCGGGCCCGGCGGCCAGGGCGTGAACACCACCGACTCCGCGGTGCGCCTCACCCACATCCCCACCGGCATCGTCGTCTCCTGCCAGAACGAGCGGTCGCAGATCCAGAACAAGGCGACCGCGATGAACGTCCTCCAGGCCAAGCTGCTGGAGCGGCGCCGCCAGGAGGAGCAGGCCAAGATGGACGCCCTCAAGGGCGACGGCGGCAACTCCTGGGGCAACCAGATGCGTTCCTACGTGCTGCACCCCTACCAGATGGTCAAGGACCTGCGTACCGAGCACGAGGTGGGCAACCCCGAGGCCGTCTTCAACGGCGAGATCGACGGGTTCCTGGAGGCCGGCATTCGCTGGCGCAAGCAGCAGGAGAAGTAACTTTGTCGACATGACAACTGCCGCCCTTGGGGCGGCAGTTGTCGTTTGTCTGGGTTTTACATCACACTCACAGGTTCCAAGTCGCGGCAAACGCCGCTCCGTCGGACATTGCGCCCGCAACGGCCTTGACGATGCTCAGAAAAGTCGGAAGGGTGAAGCGTGGCATGCGTATCTCTGGGGCGCATGTGAACCGGGGGAATTGACGCAGATCTCGTCACGGCTGCCCCCGTCGATCACGGCAAGCCCCACGCGCCGCCTCATCGACGACAGCTACTGGGGGTAGCAACCACATGACGAAGAAGACGCGGATCCGGGTCGCGCGGATAGCCGCCGGCGCCGTGATCGCGGCCGGCGCCTCGCTCACCGCGGCGGGCGCCGCCTCGGCCCTGGACCTCGGCGTCCAGGCCGGGCCGATCACTCTGGGTGTGAGCACGGAGGGCGGAGAGGACGACGGCGGGACCGGCTGCGACCCGATCGGTGTCTGCGACACCACTGGTGGCGACAGCAGCTCCGGCGGTGACAG